>DATMYQ010000362.1:0-8251 GCA_035560935.1 Patescibacteria group bacterium
GACAGGGGGTTACACATTTCCCTTGGGGGGTCACATACCGGCTGCCCTCAACAACTCAACAGCCTGGCGGGGAATATATGCCTTACCGGTCTTCGGGGCAAAGACGGTAATCCCATTCATTTCCACTGTTTTGCCATCAAAGCTTAACAAATTGGTGCTGCAGGGCAATTCCGCCACTTTGCCCGCTTTTTTTACCATCAGTATCGGACTGGCGGCGTTGCTGTTATCGATCACCGCCACAGCGCCGATCTCGCTCACAGCCGCTCCCGCTTCCACAAACAGCCGGTTGTCTGCCTGATCCAGGTCAAAGCCCATCGCCCGGGCCGCAATATAAGCCAGGTCTTTATTTTCTACCAGACCGGCGGGTTTCCCCGGTCCGTATGCATACAGAAACAAGTCCTCACCCACATGCCCGTTGGTCGTCCAGCCGACAATGGAACGTTTACTGATGATCGGACCGACAACGTAGTTCATCGCACCGCTTTTGGCTTTCTGAATATCCGCCACTTCCTGAACCGTCAGATCATTCACGCCGTAGTACTCGTCCATCACCTGACGGATACTGGTTTCACCCTGGCGTCCGGCCAGAACCCGTTCGATTCCTTCACCGGTCAGCGTCGCTTTTTTCAGCGGCTCAATCAGGGTTTCCAGTTTCGTACTGGAATAATTGGGATCACGGTAAGCGCCGATAGACATCCCACCCGTACCATGGTCGGCAAACACCAGCACCAGCGTATTGCCATCCTTACGGGCAAAATCAAGCGCCGTGCCGACCGCTGCCTGGAAAGCCAGGGTATCACTGATGACACCGATAGGATCATTGGCATGCGCCGCCCAGTCTACCTTACTGCCTTCCACAAACAGGAAGAATCCCTGCGGCTTTTGTTGCAAAATTTCAATGGCTTTAGCGGTCATTTCCGCCAGAGTAGGCTCCTGTGGCCGCAGCAGCGGCCGATCCATATCATAAGCCATGGCGTCGTCTGCAAACAGCCCCCACACTTTGCTACCCTGAAATTGTTTCATGTCCTGACGATTTTCCACCAGCCCGTAACCCCGGCTTTTCAACACCGACAGTAAATTCTCTCCATCGGTCCGGGTTCCGCCCTGATCCTTGGGCAGCAAATACTGCTTGCCGCCGGCAAATACCACATCAATATTTTCATATACTTGCTGCTTGCCAATTTCGAAATAGTTGCTGCGATCCGGCCAATGGGCCGAAAAGCCGGCCGGGCTGGCATGTTGAATGTTACAGGTGACTACCAGTCCGGTGGCTTTGCCGGCCAGTCGCGCGCCTTCCAGAATGCTGGCCACCGGTTTATATTCCATTCCTGCCGGCGTCTGAGGTACACCGGGGACAATCACTTTCGGCGGCAATACGCTGATAAACTTGTCATCGGTTTTATGACCTGTGGCAAACGCGGATGCCGCCGGTGCCGAGTCGGTAATAATCGAATCCGCGCCATAGGTTCGGACGCCGCCCACAGTAATCGCATCCGTGGGCAACGCGGCACCTTTGTACCAGCGGCTAAGCGTCGTGGCGGTGGCGTTGGTGCCGTCCGTCATCAGCACAATCACATTGGGGGCCGGTGTCGCCTGGCCTGGTACGCTGACACTCAATAACAGACACAAAGACATGACTAATACGAGAGTTTTTCCCTGCCAACTTTTGTTTTGCAAATCGACTCCTCCTTTTTTATGTGAATATTCTTATATCGTTTATTATAGCATACTCACCTTTTGTGGGTCAGTTTTTCCTCACAAAATTGAGTGCATTCTTACACTTTGTTTCGCCGTGGTATTTTCTTAATTTTCTTTCAATTTCTGCAGGTTTTTTCTGCTCCCTGCCGAAATACTAATTTAGGCTAATTTTAGTGAATGGAGGAATAACATGGCAGGTCAAAAAATCCTGGTGGCATATGACGGTTCCGGTCAAAGCGACAAAGCTCTGGAATGGGCCATTGATCTGGCCAAGCAGATGCCGGCGGAAATTCTTCTGGTCAGCGTCTGCAATTTACCATTGCATCACTTTGAGGAAGCACCGACCTATGTCGAAAGGTACAATACGACATACCGTCAGAACATAGCGACCATGTTGGAGAAAAAAAAAGCCGGGTGCACATCTCCGGGTCTGACAATCAACATTCGTGTCCGGGAAGGACATCCGGTGGATGAAATCATTCGATGCGCCCAGGAAGAAAAGGCAGATCTGATTATCGTGGGCAACCGGGGCCTGGGCGGATTCGGCCAGCTGCTGCTGGGCAGCGTGGCGCATAAACTGGTCACCTATTCGCCAATACCAGTCATTGTCATCAAGTAAACCGATTTTCAACTGCGCCATATTTTAGGAGGTTAATCAATGAACACCGATACAGCATACACCCTGGTTGTCTGGTGCAGCAAGAAACGTCCCGGCGAACGTGAAGCCGCCCATATGTACGAAAAAATTTGTCAGGGCAATCTGGAAGATTTAGTCGTTTCCGAAGATATTACCGCCTTTGTGGCAGAAATCACGGAAAAGTATCCTGCCATTGACGCCTTACCGGAAGCGGATCACTCCCAGTGCCCCTGGGGAGGCCCGTTCACCGTCACCGATCATTATGCCATCCTGCCATTGCGCCGTGAATGGGGTAAATTGGTGAAACCGCTGTTGAACAAAGCATTGAAGCATAACCTGACTTACTACGACCCACAAAACCAAATGGTATTTAATCCATTGGGCATGTTCGCCTGGCTGAAGAAGATGAAACGTCACGTCATGCCGTAAATCCTTTCATAAAAGAAAAAAACAGAGACTGTATCCGGACTCGGGAACAGCCTCTGCTTTTTTACTTTTACCATTTTCTTTTCTTTGTTTCTACTTTGCGGCAGTGTCCGCCAATTCCTGAACTGCATCCGGCTTTTCCTTTTTCACCAACAAGTATCCGGACAGCACCGCCGTAAACGGTGCCACCAGCACAACGCCGCAACTGCCCACCATGGTATGCAGCAATTCCGCCGCGATATAGGAAAGATTAAGGATATTGATCACCGGGGTTCCCTGGGCCAAAAACACCATCATTAATGCGGTAAATGCTCCGGAATAGGCCAGCAGCAATGTGGTGGTCATCGTCCCCACCACCGCCCGGCCGATATTCATGCCCGCGCCAATGGCCTCCTCACGGGTAATGGAAGGTTTTTGCCCCACCAGTTCCGCTACTGCCGCCGCAATGTCCACAGCCACATCCATCATGGCGCCGGTAGAGGCCAGAAAAATGCCCGCCAGAAAAATACCGGTCAGGTCCAATTGGCTAAAGCCCACATGCAACAGTGTTTCCGAAAATGGCGCCACCGCCCCGTGGATCTTGAACAAACTTCCAAATCCGATAGCCAGCAGACAAACCGCCAGGGCTGCAGCTACCGTCCCCAAAAAGGCCGCCAGCCCCGTCCGGCTGAGTCCGGTTACCAAAAATACCACGCAGCCGACGATGGCGCAAACCACCAGCAGCGCCAGCGGAATGGGGTTCCAGCCCTGCAAAAACAGCGGCCACAGCACCTTCCACAGCAAAAGTACCGTAAACACGAAGGACAGCAGGGCTTTCAATCCGGTCCAACGGGCGTACCAGAGTAGCGCCAGCGCAAACACACCGAACAGTCCGGCTTCCGCCTCCAGACGGTAATGATCTACTACGCTGGCCGTTACAATCCGATTTTCCTCCGCTTGCACCACCGCCAGCGCGGCGTCGCCCGGACGAAAAATCTTATCCATCTCCAGTTTGCCGATCAATGGGTTGGTCGTCGTCGTCCGTTGTCCCTTCAGCGGTCCTTCTTTCACTTCCAGCTCCACGACCTGTACACCGGTTTGTACGACACCCCGTTGATGCACGTCACTGTTATCCACCGCCAAAACCACTGCTTTCCCCCGCCAGTGGTTATCCTCTGCCGGCCCCTGCCCCGGCCACGCGTACATCAGCACGCACAACAGCAGAATCAATAGGGAAAACCAGCGGTCACGCCGCATTCGTTCCTGTTCCATAACCTTCTTCCTTTCTATGAAGCCAGCCATTGTTGTCCGACCGGCAAGAAAAACCATCGCACGTTTTTCAAACGTTGAAATTATATTTTACGCTATGCAGCAGAAAAAACGGAGCGGGATATTATCCCGCTCCGTTCACCGACAGCCGTTAGGGCTGAAAGTTCACACCCATCACCGCCATAACCTTTTTGGCAGTATCGGTATTATCGTAGTAGCCGCGGAACATGTCGCCGCCAACTCCCTGGGCAAACACCGGCAAGGCCACGCCGGTATGAGCGTAAGTAGTCCAGCCGATGCCGGCTTTTTGATTTAAAATATGGGTAACCGTGACGCAGAACGGGTCATAAGTGCCGTACAGCAACGCACTTTCCTCATCCTTGCTCCGTTTTTTCGGATCAATCATGCTGGCCGCCAACGCATTGCTCAGCCGTTTTTTATCAAAATCGCTCAATTCATCCAGACCAAACTGCCGCGACAGCACCGGCAGCCAGTCTTCCAGGCGGGCGCCATTTTCGCCGGTGGACGCACGATAGGCTGCCACTTGTTTGGTGAATTCCTCAAACGAAGCGGTCTGCGCACCCATTTTGCTGAAGTAAGTATTATACTGGGTTCCGGCGAAGCCAAGGGTCATACCGCCGGTTTCGTGGTCACCGGTCACCACGATCAGTGTTTCGTCCGGATGTTTGGCGTAAAACTTCAGTGCCTCACCCAGCGCCTGATCCAGTGACATCACGTCGCGGACCGTGGTGGCCGCATCGTTGGCATGGCAGGACCAGTCCACTTTACCGCCTTCCACCATCATGAAAAATCCGTTGGGATTATCCAGCAGTTCAATGCCTTTACGGGTAAAGTCCGCCAGCGAAACCTCGTCAGCCGGACGGTCAATATCATATTTCATCGCCTGGTCTCCCGCCAGTTGGGGAGCAATGGCGATGACTTTGCCGGTTCCTTTATTTAAAGCGTTGATGCCGGCCGCATCGTTAACTACCTGATAACCGTTTTTACGGGCGATTTCCAGTACGTCCGTCTTGTCTTTCTGCTTGCCGGTCGGTGCCAGCAAACCGCCGCCGGCAAAGTAGTCAAAGCCGCTATTCACCAGTGACAGGCCGATTTCATAATAATTATTCCGGGTCGGTTCATGAGCGTAAAAAGCCCCGGGAGTGGCATGGTCCAGCGATACTGTGGTAATAATGCCGACCTTCATCCCTTTTTCTTTGGCCAGTTCCGCCATGGATTTAAATTTTTTGGTTTTGCTCGGGTCCATTCCCAGTATATCGTTATTGGTCTTGTGACCGGTTGCCAGCGCCGTGCCGGCCGCCGCCGATTCTGTGATAAAGGTATTGGCTGCCTGAGTGGTCTGGACGCCTACGTAGGGCAGCGCCGTCAGATTCAAGCGACCTTTGACCATCGGATCGGTGCTTTCCTGAGTCCCTTTAAAGATCTCCGCAGCATTGATCTGCGGTGTCGCCATGCCGTCACCGATAAAGTAGAATACATACTTGGCTTTTTTGCCATAATATCCGTTGTCCACGCCGGCCTGCGCCGCTTGCTGCTGTGGAACCGCCACTGCCAGCAAGGCCACTACCATAATCAAAGCCATCATCCCGGCGGTGATCCATTTCATCCGGTTTTGCATATCGCCATCTCCTTAGGATAAATTTTCTATCTGAAAGCTGCGCTTTCAGTATTGCTACCACCGAATGAAACTGCGTAACATTCGGTTACCGCTTTTTTATACTGAAAGCTGCGCTTTCAGTATTAATGGGCAGCGTCGCCGCCCTTGGAAAGTTCCTTGGACTGAGCGTCCACCGTAGCCGTACCGGTGGAATAAACCATGCCAGCCGGCGCCGGGGTGGGATCCGCCACGGTAATACCGCGTTGGATCAGTAATTCCCGGGCGATATGAGGTTTGTCGGTAATCAGGCCGTCCACTCCCATATCGATCAGCATATTCATGTCTTTCACCGAGTTTACGGTCCAGGGAACCACCTTCATTCCCAGTTCATGCGCCTGGGCTACTTTGTCCGGCGACAACTCCATGAAATAAGGAGAAATAACGTCAGCACCGGCCTTCTTCGCCGCGGCGATATAATTGTCTCCTTTGAAATCATTAATGTTCAGACCGCCCATCCAGGGCGACGTCGCCGTTTCGTTCACCCGACGGTACATACCGTCCAGTCCCCAGGAAGGCTGTTCGGACGTCAGCGCCACCAATGTGATATTGGGGTCCAGTTTGCGGAATTCCGTCAGGGTCCGCCAGTCAAAGGTCTGCAGTGTGACGCGGTTCTGCATGTTGTACTTCTTGACGACTTCATACACGGCTTTGGAAAACACGGCCGGATCCGGGTTGTTTACATAGTTGGCGTCTTTGGGGTCGGCATAGGATTTGGTCTCGATATTGAAAATGATTTTATCATTGCCATAGGCGTTGGCCAGTTCGAACACTTCGGCCAGCGTCGGCATCTTGGCGCCGGGGCAGGCCAGCTGGGGCTTGCCGTGGCTGGCATAGTAGTCACCGGCTTCCGGGTTCATCGTGCCCAAATCCCACTCTTTCACCTGGGCCAGCGTCATGGTCCGGATATCCGGCGGATTGGTCTTCGGCGCATACCGGCCATCGGGGCCTTGGGCCAGAATCCAGGACATTTTCGGATTGTGGCTAATGACGATCTGCCCGTCTTTGGTCAGTTGCATGTCCATTTCCAGTGTGGTTACACCCAGTTCCATGGCGTAAGCAAACGAATACAGCGTGTTTTCCGGCCGTACGTCGCGGCCACCCCGGTGGGCCTGCAGATCAAAGATGTCCGGCAGCGCTTTGGCCTGCGCCGGACCCGCTCCCATACCCGTGGTCAGGAGGATAGCTGCCGCGCCGGCAGCCAGGGCTTTTTTCCAGTTCTTCACATATTCCACTCCTCTGCCGTTTCATTTGTCGGCGTTTTACGCCGTTACCAACGCCTGCACCGTTTCGGTCAAACCGCTTTCCCCTTTTTCCAACCAGATATGATGCAGGGATTTGATGGTAACCTGAGAGAAAATATAATTTCGGAAATGGTTAAATTTAGCGGATTTCAGATCTTCTGCCGACATACCGTATTCCTTGCCGGCAATTTCGCCCAGCTTGCCGATCAGCCATTGGGCGGCCGGCACGGTCAAAACAAAATCATGATCGCCTAAATGGGTGATAAAGCCTTCCTGCCGGCGAGGCAGCGGCACGGTATCACCGCCCGGGGCCAGCACACCGTAACGAACCGGATCCTGGCCTGCCAACATCGCTGCCGCCTTCAACCAGTTCACCAGCTGTACCTCTTCCTCCCGGAAGCCGGGATGAGTGTGGGCACAGGCCATGGCTACCACCAGTTCCGGATCAAATCCCCGGTAAAGAGCTTCGGCAATACTGAGTATGTGGTGAGAACCGGTGCCGGCAATGGGAGTTTCCGGCAAACTGGAGCCGTCTTCCTGCCACTGAAACACCCAGGGCTTATGAAAATCGTGCATCATTTGTGCGGCCACGATAATATCTTTGTTCATCCGGTAGCCGTAAATATCCTGATAGGCGTCAAAAAATGCCAGCGACGCCTTAACGTTAACCGCCACATGGGTACTCAAACCACCGGGGTAGGAGTGATGACTGCCGTAGCCGCTGCCCGGTGCTGTATAAAACGGCTGCGGCATTTTCTGCGGCTGATCCCAAGCCGGCAAAAATTGATTGACGGTATTTTCCGGTTTCAGATATCCGGCATTCACCAATTGTTGCCGTACAGCCTCTTTGCTGCCACCATCGGAATAGCGTTCCAGTAGTCGGGGAGCCGGATTTTTAAGGTATGTCACCACGGTTTCCCGCAACTCACGGTCATTGATCAAGCTCACGGTTTTAGTCAGATATTCGTAGCTGCCTTTGACATAAACCGACCGTTCCGCCATCGCTGCCGCATCCAGCTTCATACACTCCGCCATGGTGATTTTTTTCCCGACACCGGCCCCCGGGGCCGCTCCCACCGGCATAACCGGCAACGCCATCGCCGATAACGCAACCGCAGCTCCCGCTGACATTTTCAAAAAATCCCGGCGATTACAATCTGCTTTAAACAAACTGTCGTCCATATTCACCCTCCTATTCATAATGCTTATCGCATGTAGTATAGCAAAGGTCGCCCCCCTCTTTGTTATCCATAAGTAAAGTCTCTGTTAATCGCCGCCGCAACGCGTCATTTCTGCTTTTTATCCTGTTTACTCCTCATATTC
>DATMYQ010000363.1:0-8511 GCA_035560935.1 Patescibacteria group bacterium
CCTAAAAGTCAGTTAAAAGGTGATGGCGGCGGAAACGTTCAAAGCCCGGCTCAATTCTTTCAATGGGACCATTAACTGGCCGTTGCTGAAATAGGGCGCCTGGGGCAGCGGTATTTTTTTGCCGTTTACAGCCAGTTCCGCTTTGCCGGCCGTTATCACTGCCGTATTTTTACCCAACGAATAAGTCAGCGTTTGGCCGCTACCGGTATTGTCCATACGGGCCCGGAACGCGTCGGCGGCGGAAAGTGCCGGGATGAACAGGGTGGAGCCGGCCTTGGTTTTGAACAGAGCTGCCGGTTGCGGCATGATGATTTTTCGGTTATTGAGTGAAAGGGTGGTACTGCCGTTGTTGGCCCGCAGTGTTTGGGGAACCGGTTTGCTTTTGGGAGCCAGTTCGTCAAACAACGTTTTGGCAATGCGGTTCTCGACAGCGTAGAAGGGGGCGGAGTCCTTGTATTCGCCGCCGTTGATCAGGAAGGCGATGCCGAACCGGCTGTCGGAGTCAAAATAGGCGTCACCGATTAGTCCGTAGGCTTCGGCGGAGTGGCCGCTCAGCCGCCGGCCGGGCACCAGATCGTCCGTAACATGGATTTGCAGACCTTTTTGGCGATAAAAGCCATCCATACCGTTACCGGACCAATGCAACTGGTCCATGAGATCGACGGTTTCCTTTTTCAACAGGCGGACATTCTGAAAAGCGCCGCCGTTCATATGAGCCAGCATAAACCGCGATAAGTCACTGATGCTGATATGAACACCGCCGGCTGGTGACCAGCCCAAGGCACTGCCGCGGGCAGCGTCAATCTGCAGCGGCGTGGGTTTTTGACCCTGAAAATCGTCGCGCATCGGCAGAAAATGCGACAAATCGGCGGTGGGGCGGTATAAAACGGCGATGTTTTGCCAACGGTCAACGTCGGCGGGATCAAAACCGGCGTCCAGCGACAGGGGGCGGAAAATATGATTGCGGCAGTAGCTTTCAAAGCGTTCACCGGACAGGGCTTCCACCAAAGAACCGACGATGCCGGTCCCCAGATTGGAATAGCGGAACTGGGTGCCGGGGGGATAGTCGGCGAAAGTGGCCGGGGTGAAGGCGCTGCCGTCCGGCGTCAGCAGCTCGCGCAGAGTGACGATTTTTAACTGCTCCGGGTCGTTTTCCACCAGCTGGTTATATTCGCCGTTATCCGTAATACTGGAGGTATGGGTCAGCAACTGGCGAAAGGTGATTTTTTCGTCGGGATACGACGGATTACGGACCGGATAGCCAAGGTAGCGGCTGATATCGTCATCCAGTTGAAATTTTCCCTGCTCGTACAATTGCAGCAGTGCGGTGGCGGTGAACATTTTAGAAATGGAGGCGGCACGAAAAATGGTATTTTCCGTCACCGGCCGCTGGCTGCGCAGGTCGGCCCAGCCATAGCCCCGGGTCCAGAGAATTTTGTCTCCCTGAAATGCGGCGGCCGACAGTCCCGCCAGATGAGCGTCTTTCATAATGGACAGCAGCTTTTGATCCAGTGGCGAGCGGGTGGTTGCCGCCGGGTAGGCAGGCAGTTCCAGACCAGCCTGTTCCGTATCGGCGGACGGCGGTGACGCCTGGACGGGAACCAGGGAGAAAATAGCGGCAAAACATAGCAGTAATGCCAGAGAAATTGAATGGGTGTAAAGAAATTTTGCGCCCGGAAGGCCAGGAATAACTTTTGGCATAGCGACATCTCCTATCCTATGTAAAGGTGTTTGATCATATGCGAAACATTATATCACGGATCGGTTTAACCGGGGATACGGAAGACAAAGAAGCAGCATCGCTTTAAACGACGAATTTTTGCCGGGTTCACCTAAAAAAGAGGATTTTAGCGGATGAATCATTAATATTACACAAAACAAGTATGTGACGCGAAAAAACGCACGGTGTGGTTTTCAATATTAGCGGTAAAGGGAAGAACGGAATACATTATATATTTAAATGGAACAGGAGCTGGGATGATGGCGGCTGAAGCGGCAGGAAAGTCTAAAGACCAACTCAAAAAACCAAAAGTCGTTTTGGTGGCCCCCTCGCAAGTCAAAGGAGTCGACTGGGGTCTGGCTTTTTATTATTCCTTTTTGGTTATTGCCGCGATGGTTATGGTATTCTTGTTGTTCTATACGTCGGGAACCCGGGAGATCATTACCGAATATGGGAATTATGCGGGACGGGTTATTTTTGGCGTACCCAACGGTGAAGGCACGCTGAATTATAATGACGGGCGCAAATATGCCGGAGATTTTCGTTTTGGCAAACGCCATGGTACCGGAACGCTGACGCTGCCTAACGGTGATGTGTACAAAGGGGAATTTCGTCAGGATAAGGTGACGGGTCAGGGGACCCGGGTCTGGCCTGACGGGACTAAATATACCGGTGAGTTCAAGGATGGTAAGATGGATGGAAAAGGCGCGCTGGCATTGCCCGGCGGCGACCGCTATGAAGGAGATTTTACCAACGACCAGATGGAAGGACAGGGAACCTATGTCTTGGCCAATAAAAATCAATACACCGGCAGCTTTAAAAATGGCCGGTATGAAGGTACGGGCGCCTATACCTGGGCGAATGGTGACCGGTACGAGGGAGAGTTTAAAAGAGGCAAGATGGACGGTACCGGTGTCTATACCTGGGCGAAAAACCGCTACGAAGGTGATTTTAAAAACGGTAAGTTTGACGGTAACGGAACCAAGACCAGCAGCGACGGATCCCAGTATATTGGCGGATTCCGGGATGCCAACAAGGAAGGACAGGCGCAATACGTGTTTCCGGACGGCGATAAATATATTGGTGAATACCGCAATGACTATCCGTACAGTCCCAATGGGAAATTCAGGATTGTCATGAACGATGGTTCGGAAACCATGGCCGCGTATACTCGTGACAACCGCACATTCAAGTATTACATCAATCCACCGCCGGCACCGAAGAAATGAGCCGCAGCGGTAATCTGCCGATGGTGGTCAGTGCCTGTCTGGCGGGCGTGGCCTGCCGCTATAATCAGTCAGCTTTTCCCTGCGCGGCGGTTTTGCGGCGGATGGAAGCGGGCGGGGTATTGGCGCTTTGTCCGGAGGTTTTAGCTGGTTTGCCGACGCCACGGCCGCCGGCGGAACAACAGGGGGAATGCATTTGCACAATCGACGGCCAGGATGTGACGGCAGCGTATCGGTTAGGCGTGGAAAAGGCGATGCAACGGGTGCGGGAGCAAAAATGCGGAGAAGCGGTGTTGAAATCGTATTCGCCGACCTGTGGTTCCGGGATGGTTTATGATGGCACATTTTCCGGACGGTTGGTGGCTGGTGACGGGCTGTTTGCGTTGCGGCTGAAACAGGAAGGAATCCGGGTGTATACAGAAGCGGAATATGAACAAATAAAATGAATTGTCGCCCCTGACGGGGCATTTTTTTATGGATAGCGAAACAGGAAATTCTGAGGTTGGAAACATGTTTTGTAATATTCCCCCATATAAAGGTCATTGGCGATTTTCAGCAAAAGTGGTATACTCAAAGCATCGATAGATTGTAGGGGTGAGGCTGACTGCTGTGGGCAAGGGCGCGGAAACTGGGACGTGAAGGAGAAATTAGTGATGAATGCAAATGATCAGGCAATTTTGGACGGACTGCTGGTTACGATGCCGACGTATGGAGAGCTGGTTCCGGCCACGGACTGTTACGTGCTGGCGGATGTGGAAAAGGTATTGTATTACCGGCCGGGGACGGCGATTGACTTAAAATTGCGTCCCGGGCAGGCCGTGAGCGCCGGCATGGCCATTCATGATGTGCTGCTGCGGAAAAAGAGCATTCGGGTTATGGTTTCCCTGGAGCAGAGCAAATTCAATGTAGCCTATGTAGCGTTAGCGGTACCAATTTTTAACCCGGCGCAAGAAGTCATCGGGGTGCTGGGAGTGGGGCAGTCTTTCCAACTGGAAGCAAAGCGGGATGAACTGAAGGGCCTGGCCGGCTCGCTGCAACGCCAAATGAACAGCGCGGTAGCCACTTCCGAGGAACTGACGGCGCAAGTGGAGGAAATTGCGGCGGCCGGTCAGGTTTTGGCGAAAAACGCCGTGGCATCTCAGAATCGGATGAAGGAAACCGATGAAGTATTGACGATTATTCGTAACATTGCCAGTCAGACCAATTTGTTGGGACTGAACGCTGCCATTGAGGCCGCCAGGGTGGGCGAACTGGGCCGCGGCTTTGGCGTTGTTGCGGAAGAAATTCGCAAATTGGCCACTACCAGTGCCGATTCGATTAAAAAGATTGATGATATTATTCGCGACATTCGTGACAGCAACCAGGGCATGGTTTCAGAAACCGGGCACATCAGCGGTTCGATCAGTCAGGTTGCGCAGGCGGTGGAACAGATGGGTGAATCGATCCAAGGAATTGGCGAGGTTGCAGGGAAAGTGGACCAATTGGCTGAGGATTTGGTGAAGCGATAGGAAACCGCCAGTCATTCAGATACGAAGAACCTCAGTGCGCTTGTGCGACGCGGAGAGGATAGGGCCTGTACATTGGCGCCGCCGTTCAGCTTTTAAAAAGTTGGGCGGTGGCGTTGTTTGTTGAAAAGCGTTTGCCGTATTCCTAAGAGAAGCAGGGAATCTTAATGATGCCGGCGAATAAGAATAGCAGTCAACTCCGTCCGCCGAAAGTTTGGCGGACAGGCAAGGAAGCCTTGACCGGACTTTAATGTCCGGCAATAGGAGGGAGCGTCTATGGAGAGACGGATGGATCAACCGGACAACGAACGGAAACGGAGACCGAGTATCGCCGGGAAGGAAGCCGGTGGCGAACGGGTAAGCAAGGTGGCCCCCACCTTGCTATCAAACTGCGTTGTCCCAATAAAATATTCGCAATCATCAAACAAGTCGGGAGTTTTGGAAAACGCAGCGGTGCAGCAATGTTAGAGGCGTTAGTTTTAAATAACCTGTGTGAAACAATAAAAAAAACCGACTGTTTTTTATTTGAATACAGGATGACGTCGGCTTATGGCGAAATAAATAGTTATGATAGAACCTGAGTGCTCCTGGGCTTGCGTGTCATTTTCAGAAAAAGGAGTAGCGCTATGGTAAAGTCGGAGGAACTGCTGTTTGTGGATGAAAGACCGGAGACAGGAAAGCCTGACCCGGCTCCTGTACATGATGAAAATGAAAAATGGAAGATTCTCATCGTGGATGATCAGGAAGAAGTTCATCAGGTGACCAAACTGACCTTGCGCCGCTTTCGTTTTGAAGGGCGTGGGTTAGAATTTTTGAGTGCGTATTCGGGCGCTGAGGCGCGACAAATGCTTATCAATCATCCGGATGCAGCGGTGGTTTTGCTGGATGTGGTTATGGAAGAAGAAGATGCCGGTTTGCAACTGGCAAAATACATCCGCCGGGATTTACAGAACAAACTGGTCCGGATCATCCTTCGCACCGGTCAGCCGGGACAGGCGCCGGAGCAGGAAGTGATTATGGATTACGATATCAACGATTACAAAGAAAAAACAGAGCTAACCGCGCAAAAATTTCTGACGACCATGGTGACATCTCTGCGTTCCTATCGGGATTTGAGTATCATCGAAGCCAATCGCCGGGGGTTGGAAAAAATTATTGACTCGTCGGCTACCATTTTTGAAGTCCAGTCGATGAAAAACTTTACGGCCGGCGTATTGGAACAAATCATCTCGTTGTTGCAGCTGAACCAGAACGTTCTGCACAGCCAGCCTTCCGGCTTTGCGGCCACCAACAAAAAAAACGCAGACTTCTATATACTGGCGACCACGGGTTCCTATCTGGGGCTTACAGATGCTAAAGTGGTAGAAGCGGTGACGCTGGCGACATGGTCGGATATTTGCAGTGTTTTTGCGAGTAAACGCAGTATGTATTTTGAGAATCGGTTTATTTTGTATTTCAGCAGTAAAATGGGCTCCGAGAACATTATCTATATGGAGAATTTAGATCGACTCAGCGACTGGGACCGCCATCTGATTGAAGTGTTCTGCATGAACGTCTCTATTGCGTTTGATAATATTTTCCTTAATGAAGAAATAGAAGACACCCAGAAGGAAATTATCTTCACATTGGGAGAAATTGCTGAGGCCCGTTCTCAGGAAACCGGATTCCATGTGAAGCGAGTGGCGGAGTTTGCCAAGCTATTGGCAGAAAAACGGGGACTGGAGCCTGCGGAGTCAGAAATTGTCCGGATGGCAACGCCAATGCATGACGTGGGGAAATTGGGCATACCGGACAAAATTCTGAACAAACCAGGGAAATTGACGCCGGACGAGTTTGAAATCATGAAAACTCATTCACGAATCGGATATGAAATGCTGAAAAATTCCGGACGGACAATTTTGCAGGCCGGTGCCCTGATTGCTTTGCAACATCACGAACGTTACGATGGAGGGGGTTACCCGGCAGGTCTGAAGGGGGAAGAAATTCATATTTATGCCCGGATTGTGGCGCTGGCTGATGTGGTGGACGCGTTGAGCAGCGACCGGGTGTATAAGAAAGCGTGGCCGCTGGAGGATGTATTGAATTATATCCGCGAGGAGCGGGGAAAACATTTTGACCCGGTGCTGGTGGACCTGTTCTTTGCATATCAGGATGAATTAATGGCCTTTCGGGAACAATATCCCGATCGGTAGCGGATTTAGGGGCCGCGGCCGTTTGTGCCGCGGCCCTATTGTGTCGGCACGGGGGACCCTTGCCTGTCCGGTGCCGGCGGGTAATGCTGAAATGATAGCGGGAAGGGGAACGGTATGACGGAAAACTGGATCGTGGCAGCGGTTGTCCTGATCGCATTGATCTTTTTGCTGACCAATGGTCTGCATGATGCCAGCTCAGTGGTGGCAACCTTTATTGCCTGCGGGGCGGCGACGCCATTGCAGGCCGTGATGTGGGCGGCGTTGCTGGAATTGATTGGCGCTGTTTTGGGCGGCAGTGCTGTGGCGCACACTATTGCCGGTTTGGTTCTCCTGCCGGTGGATCGAACCTTGCTGCCGCTGCTGGCCGCGGTGATGATTGCCGCGATGGTCTGGAATGTGCTGACCTGGCGGCTGGGTCTGCCTTCCAGCTCCACTCATGCGCTGGTTGGCGGACTGATTGGCTCTGTCTGGATGATGGCCGGAACGGAATATATTTTCTGGGGCTGGACTGAATTGTGGAACCCCGGTCATTCCGTCAGCGGTATTGTCAAAGTGGTCATGGGGTTGGTAGTTTCGCCGCTGCTGGGTTTTCTTCTGGCGTATTTATTGCAAAAGTTGGTCGCTTTTTTATTGCGCAACGCGTCTTTTTCCGCTAATCGCTGGCTGAAACAGGGCCAGTGGCTGATTGTCGGCCTGTTGGCTTTCAACCATGGCGCCAATGACACCCAAAAAGTGCTGGGATTGGTAGGTCTGGCGCTGGTGGCTGCCGGTCAGCTGGGGGAGGGACAGCCCCTGCCGGTGGAAGCGTTGTTCGTGGGGGGACTGATTATGTTTATTGGTATTTTGTCAGGAGGCTGGCCCATTATGAAAACTCTGGGCAGTGGAATTTTTACACTGCGTCCGATTCACAGCTTTAATTCCCAACTGTCGGCAGGGAGCGCCTTGCTCCTGGCCAATATTTCCGGCATGCCGGTGTCCACCACTCATCTGGTGGCCGGTTCAGTGATCGGTGCGGGGGCGGCGGATGAATACCGGATGGTGAACTGGGCAGTGGGCAAAGAGATGATGGTCGCCTGGTGCGTGACCATTCCCGCCTCGGCACTGGTAGCGGCAGTGGTGTATCCTTTGCTGGCCTGGCTGACTGGCCTTTGAGGAAGGAGAGCAAAAGCATGAAAAAGAGAAGTTTTTTGGACCGCCTGTTTCCTCCAAAGTACGATTTTTACGGCATGTTGAGCCAGCAGGCGGAACTGACGGCTCAGGGTGTAACCGCACTGAGCGACTGGATGGACGCACCGGGCGCTGCCAATTCAGAACGCCTGCTGCGGCTGGTGGCGGAAGCCGATGCTGTCCGAATGCAAATGGAGGAGGAATTGATCGAAGCGTTTGCCACTCCCTTTGACCGGCAGGATATTTATACGTTTTCGGTGCGCATGGACCGGATCATCGAGTTTGCCAAGTTTACCGTGCTGGACATGCAATCGTACGCAGTGCCGGTGGATGAATACATGACGGAAATGGCCACCTCGCTGCGCCGGGGAACTCGTGATCTGTCCCAGGCAACCTTGCTGTTGAAGGATGATCCGCAAAAAGTGGCGGCCCTGATTGACGATATGCGCTGGGCTAACGCGGCGGTGCTTTCTTCTTACCGGGAAGCGCTGGCGGAATTATTCCGGTCGGAAGATGCCCTGGATGCGTTAAAACGGCGGGAAGTGTACCATTCGCTGAAAGATGCGGCGGAGTATCTGGACTTGGTGGTGGATGTGCTGCACCGCATTGTGGTGCGACTGGTGTAATGAAATTTGCAGATGATGTCCGATTATGCAGGATTTTCCCGATTTGTGACGAATGAACTATAAAATTTCTAAATG
>DATMYQ010000364.1:0-4740 GCA_035560935.1 Patescibacteria group bacterium
ATATTAAATTTCATAAAAACTTCGATTGGTGGCAGGAATTTCGTTTTTGTAAGCGAATTAAACGTTCCTAAGCGTAAAACAAAAGGAAGGAGCGGCCCCGTGCAAAAAATTTTAATCACCGATATCCAACCTCATACCGTACTTGGCCGCGATATTTTTGATTCCCGGGGTCGTTTGCTGGTCAGTACCGGTACCCGTCTAACACAGAAAATGATTCAGCGGATGACCGATCTGGGCATCGCGGCCGTGTACGCCAAAAACGACCTCTGGAACGCTGTTGAAGTGCCGGAAGTGGTTCGTGACGAGGTACGCCGCAAAGCCCGCCGTTCCATTCAGTCAGTCTTTGATTCCATCCAGCAGGAAACGCCACTGGATGTTTACCGGGTACGGAAAACTGCGGGTCTGATCATCGACGAGATTTTGGCTAATCCCCATGCATTAGTGCATCTCACCGATATCCGGACTCTGGATGGTTATACATTGGGCCATTCCGTAAATGTCTGTGTTCTTTCCGTAATGGTCGGCGTCAAAATGCAGTATGATCCTTCCCGCCTTCATGATATGGCCACCGGCGCTCTGCTGCACGACGTGGGGAAACTTGCGGTCCCGATTACGATCCTGAATAAACCCGGAAATTTGACCGCCGACGAGTTTGACATTATGAAGGAACATGCGGTACGCGGCTATGAAATGCTTCGCAAGCAGCATCACGACCTATCATACCCTGCCATTCACATTGCCTTTCAACACCATGAGAAATACGATGGCTCCGGTTATCCCCGCGGGCTGCAAAAAACTGAAATTCACGAATTCTCCCGCATCGTTGCCATCGCTGATGTATACGACGCCCTGACGACCGAACGGGTTTACAAAAAGGCATTTCTACCCCACGAAGCCTATGAAATCATGAAAAATTCTACCTATACACATTTTGACCCGGAGCTATTGCAGGTTTTCCTTGGCCAGATCGCTGTATATCCGGTAAGCAGCGTACTGGTGTTAAACAACGGCGACATTGGTATTGTCACCCAGGTTCCCGAAGGCTTACCCGCCCGTCCGGTGGTGCGCCTGATTTTCGATAAAAACATCAATCCCTATCCGCCGGAATTAACGGTGGATTTACGGGAACATCTGACCACTTTTGTCGAAAAGGTGCTGACGGAGGAAGAAACTGCACTGCTGTTGGCCCAACACCGACGCAATCAACAATCCCGGCGGCAATCGTTTATTCCCGGAGCGTGACCCCTGCCACCTGCGGTAACCGGAAGGTTCAGATACAACAAAGAGCCTCCGGACCGGACGCCTAGGCGTCCGGTCCGGAGGCTCTTTGTTAAACCACTTTCCACCCTTCAACGTGCAGCGTCCGCCACCAAAACAACCGCCGTACTTCAACGGTCAGCGGATACGGCGAAGCGAAGCCCACGGGCCAGTATACCGTTATGCCCTCGATCAGCATTTTCTCATAATCGGATAAATTCTTGGGTGTACCCAGTCGCACGGACGGGCCAAAATTTACCCGTCCTCAGCAGGCAGAAATTTTTTTCGGCAAAAAAAGGTAAATGCTTCCTGTTTTTTGGCGAATATACTCTGCCGCTGCCAACCGAATCGCAATCATTTCGCCACCTCCTCCGTACCGTTGCGGCTATTCATTGCCCTTCTGCAAATACTGTTTTACCGTGCGAGTCAACGGATCATCGATTGGCGCATAATGCAGAAACGACCGGTAGGCCTCGGTGGCTTCCAGTTTACGGCCCGCCCGTTCCAGCGCCACCGCTTTGTTGTAGTAAGCATAAGCATATTGCGGATCAAGGTTCAACACCTGTTCACAATCAGCAATCGCACTCTCATACTGTCCTTTGCTGATATAAGCGACACTACGGTTATTGTAGGCATCTACGTCCCGGGAATTCAATCGCAGCGCCTGGCTGGCATCGGCGATAGCCTGGTCATACTGCCCCTGGGAATTGTAGGCTGCCGCCCGGTTGCTGTAAACGTCCCCGCAGTTGGAATCCAACGTCAGCGCCTGCTTATAATCCGCCATGGCGGCATCAAAGTTTCCCTTGTGGCGATAGGCAACCCCACGGTTGTTATACACAAAAAGTTGTTGCGGATCCAGTTCCAGTGCCTGACTGTAATCGGCAATGGCTTCGTCGTAGCTGCCCTTATTGTCATAAGCGTCTCCCCGCTGAATCAGTCCGTCCACAAACCGCTCATTCAGTAACAGCGCCCGGTTATAACATTCAATGGCTTTATCAAATTCCCGTTTTTCATTATACCGGTTTCCCTGTTCGTACCATTCGTTGGCACTCGCCCGGCGGTCATTCATCACCATTTCTTTTCGCAGTGCCTGTTGCTGGCTTTCGCTGGCCGTTTCCCACTTCTGCCGCAGCGTTTTCATCTGAGTCAGCAATTGCCGGTTGTCGGCCAGAAACCGCTGCCAAAGCCCTAATGTCTGGCGATCATCTGCCAATATTTTGACCCGGTTCAAATGCAAAGCGCCCTGAAATTTGACAACCATATTCTCCGAACGGTTTTTTTTCTCCACTACCTGGATCTCCGTTGCCGCCAGTCCCAAAGCCTGCAATTCGTCCTTGCTCCATTTGCGTCCGGAAAGTTCCGGACGCGACTCCAGCAACAACGCAGCACGTTCCGCCGCCAGTAGTTGCGCACCCAGCATAAGCCGGGCCTGCGCCCCGCTCAGTGACTCTCCACTTTCCTGATTGTATTTGAATTCCGCGTCAAACCGGACAAGCATTTCTGCCGGAGCGGCTGCGGCCAGCACCGTGGCCGTCGCGGGGATCACGCCGCTTTGAACGACCAACAAAAGCGCGATAAATAAAAAAATTCCAGTTCGTGCCCAGCTATTCATCGCTCACCTCCACGTTTTCTCTCCACGTTCCTGCAGTTCAGTACCGTTATTCTGCATTTGCCGTGCAGATTCCTGCCGGTCATGGCTCAAACCGCTCATTTTTTCTTCCTCCGCATTATACCCGGAATTCCGCCACAGTCAATTGCAGATCCTGGGCCAGTTTCGCCAGCGCCTCGCTCGCACTGGAAATTTCCTCTGCAGAAGCCAGCTGTTCCTCGGTGGCGGCTGAAACGCTCTGTGCTTCATCACTGGAAGACTTACTGAGTTCATCAATTTTTTTAACCGATCCCACAATCTGTTGACTGCCGGTGGCCATTTGCTGAACGGCGGCCGAAATTTCTCTCACCCGTCCCGACACCTGCGTCACCAAGCCAACGATTTCTCCGAAAGCAGACCCGGCCGCGTTAACGACTTCAACTCCGGTCTTTACTTCCTGAATGCCGTTGTCCATCGCGACTACGGCGTTGTCCGTGTCCCCCTGTATTTCGCCAATGAGTTCGGCAATTTTCTTGGCTGCTTCCTGAGATTGTTCCGCCAGTTTCCTCACTTCATCAGCCACCACGGCAAAACCCCGCCCTTGCTCGCCCGCCCGCGCCGCTTCAATAGCCGCATTAAGTGCCAATAAATTAGTCTGGCTTGCAATCCCGGAAATGGTATCAACGATCTGGCCGATTTCCTTCGACTTGCCATCCAGTTTTAACACTACTGTCGTGATGTTATTGACACTGGCTTCAATATGCCTCATCTGGTTTACGGCCTTATCCACCGCGGTGTCGCCATCTTTGGCTTTGTCGGCCACCTGGGCCGACTGGGCTGCCACCTGGTTGGTATTTTCCGCAACCTGCTGAATCCCGGCAGACAGTTGCTCTACCACCATTGAGGCTTCATCCACAGCCGTCAATTGTTCTTCAGCTCCGGCGGCCACACCGGTAATAGAAGTGGCAATCTGGTTCGTCGCCTGGGCCGCCTGTTCCGAACTCGCCGTCAGCTCTTCGGACGAGGCAGCCACTTGCTGGGCGTTAACGTTAATATGTTTAATCAATACTTTCAGTTTCTCTACCATCGTGTTGAACGCCATTGCCAATTGGCCAATCTCATCCTGACGGTTCACCCTCACCTGCTGAGTGAGGTCACCGTCGGCCACCACCTTTGCCACCTGCGCCAGTTCGTTGACGGGACGGGCGATACTGCGGGCAGCGAAAATGCCGATGCCGATACCAAACAGAGCGCTGAGCAGGCCTGCGGCAATCGAGGCTTTTTCGCTATTTCCGGCTGCAGTCACCGACTTATTCATCGCCTCATCGATTTGTCCACGCCGCAAATCCATATATTCTTTCGCCTTACTGCGCAGTTGGCGGCCAATATTGGTCAGTTCCCCATTCATTACCTGTTGTGCTTCCAGATCCTTGCCGGATTGTTTCAGCGGTATAACCACTTTTTCAGCCATTTCCGCGTATTTTCCGTCCAGCTCCAAAAGTTCCGCCGCAATTTTTTTCCCTTGTTCCGTGCGGGATGCGTCCAGCAACTCTTTTTCAAGGTTTTTATTATCGGCCATCACACGGTGAAAATTATCGAGCGACACTTTGTCACCGGAAATGAGAAATCCCCGTAACGAGGCAAACTCATTTTCCGCATTCCTGGCAATATCCGCAGTCTGTATCAGTCGCGGAATATCCTCTTTCTGTGCTTTGGTGATCAGGGCTCCGGCGGCACTAACGTTAAATACCACGAATCCGAAGCCTATCACGCCGACAATAACAACGACCATAAAATACACAATCATCTTGCCTGTCAAATTCATCTGCATTATTACCTCCAACCAGTTTTTCCGTCACATCCCCCTGACATTTCAAGTCACGCGGGATTGTGAC
>DATMYQ010000365.1:0-17189 GCA_035560935.1 Patescibacteria group bacterium
AAAGTGGATAAGGTATCTCGCAGCATAGAATTATTTTGCAAGGAATTAATCCAGGAAAACACAGCAAAAGGGATGTTTTGACAATGGAGCGCGCCTTTGTGTGACAAAATCACGAAATGTGAGACCGGTCAACGGAAAAGAACCTGGAGAGGAGGTGAAAATGTTATGACAGACCGTGAATTGTTAGAGACTATTTTGGAAAAAATTACTGTGATTGAGTCTGAGGTGTGTCGAATCAAAGAAGATGTTGATGAAATGGATTCCGAATCTCATGGATTTGCCCGAGCCGAGAAGGTAGAAGAAAAATAGGTGAAGCAGTATGGTTTTATTCATATTGCGCTCATCCAGATTTTAGCGGAATTTCTTCTTACCATGAGGATAGCTTCACCAGGGAACCTGCGCTGGGGTTACTGGCAATGAGTGCCTGAAGAATACGAACGAGGGTTTATTTTGTTGCAGCGAGTATCAAAAAAGCGACGATTATTTCTGCAATGTAAAGGGAGCTGATAGTATGCGGTTAAAAATATTCATGAAAACATTAGCTATATCGGTTGGATTGATGATGTTGACTATGGGTGTGGTGAGTGCGGCTACCGCTGAAGAAAAGAGGCAAGGAATTCGAAAGGTAACCAATGAAACATTAAATGAAGTTTATCAAGCGCAACCCAAGGCCCAAGCTGTGGTAGAAAAAGCTGCCGGTTACGCCGCGTTTACCATTACCGACGCTAAACTGATTTTTTTCGGCGGCGGTGGTGGAAGAGGAATGTCCGTCAGCAACAGAACAGGACAAGAAATTTTTATGGGAGCAGCCGACGTTCAGTTTGGTTTGGGATTAGGGATAAAAAAATATGATGTGCTTTTTGTTTTCGGGACGGAAAACGCCTTAGCAAATTTCTCCGATAACGGTTGGGAATTTGGCGGACAGGCTACTCTTGCCGCAACAGACAGTGTGAATGGTGAATCTTTGGAGGGCGCGGTTTCCGTGGCCCCGGATATCTGGATGTATCAATTGACTGATAAGGGTCTTGAAGCAAGCGTAACCGTTAGAGCCATCCGCTATTACAAAGAGAAAGATTTGAACTAACTCAGGAAACGTGAATCACGCTAAAGCTGTTTCAATGAGGAAGTGCAGGATGTGGAAAAATTTAAGATAAATTTGGAGGAATGTGATACAAAATTAGCGACAATAAAAGCAAAATATCTGTCACAATTAGCAGAGTTCGAAAAAAAACAGGACAAGATTACAATAAAGTACGAACAGATAAACGATTCCAGCGGACATGCCTGGAAGGACATTCGCAAGGGAACGGAAGCGGCGTGGAAAGATTTTAAAGGGGCTGTTGAGAAAGCGGTATTGCGATTTAAATAATGTAAACATTGTTTAATCATCAATGGCCCGAAGATGAGGAATGGCATCTTCGGGCCATTTACAGGGAGACCGGAGTTGGATGTGGATTTTGATGGTGTTGTGAAAGATAGCAGGGTTCAGATAGGGGAGGTGGCTGTCAAAACGGCAGGGAAAATAACCGAGGAATGTAGATAGGTTATTCGGAGGAGTTGTGATACTTCCATTTTGTATCTGCACTGGAATGGGGTAAAAGGCCAGAGTGCAAGTTACATCAAATTGAATTAGAGATGCAAAACGGGGAAATGTGCATCCGGCGCAGGTTTGCTATTTCTTATTCGCAAGGCAATGGAGGTAAATAAAATGGTGATGAATTTTATTAGGCGGCAATTGCTTGGCAAACCAATGGATAACAAGGAAATGGCAAATGAAACATTGCCTAAATGGAAGGCGCTAGCCATTTTTTCTTCGGATGCACTCTCTTCGGTTGCGTATGGACCAGAACAAATCATGCTCATTTTGTCAGTGCCTGGTTTGTTGCTTTACGGTTATTTGGGACCTGTTTCCATCACCATTCTCATACTGTTGACGATTGTTACCACTTCCTATGTTCAAGTGGCGAAGGCCAATCCTGCTGGCGGCGGCTCATACGCTGCGGCGCAGAAGAATTTGGGGGAAATACCAGCCCTGACGGCGGCGGCATCGTTATTTGCCGACTATACGTTAACGGTAGCGGTCAGCGTGACTGCGGGGACGGCGGCAATTACCGCAGCCTTTCCGGCCATAGCCCAACATGACGTGATCATTGATTTGGTGGTGCTTTTTTTCCTGTTGATGCTCATTAATTTGCGGGGAGTGCAAGAATCCGCCAACGCTTTTGTTATTCCCACTTACAGTTTTATATTTGGCATTATCGTGTTGCTTCTATGGGGATTCTATCAATCGGTTACACAACCGGCACCGTTAATTCCGATGGTATCCCAGGCCCGACAGTGGGATTGGACTGTCCCCTTTATCCTGCTCCGTGCCTTTGCCAACGGTTGCAGCTCAATGACGGGAATCGAGGCGATCTCCAATGGGGTGCCTATGTTCCAAAAACCGCAAGTCCATAATGCCGCAGTGACCACATACTGGATGTCGGGTATTCTTGGCTTTATGTTTATCGGTATTTCTTTTTTAATTATGCATTTTCATATTCTTCCGCTTGCTGAAACAACTGCGTTATCGCAAGTGGCAGAAATAACTTTTGGCCGTAACTGGCTATACTATTACATTCAAATCACCACGATGTTAGTGCTTTATCTGGCAGCGAATACATCTTTTAATGGGTTGCCGGCATTATTATCCATTTTGGCCAAAGATGGATATATGCCGCGTTATCTTGCTTCGCGGGGAGATCGCCTGAGCTTTTCCAATGGCATTATTCTCCTTAGCGCCGTAGCCGGTGTGTTAATTGTTGCTTACCATGGCAATACGGAACATTTGATTTCTTTATATGCAATCGGCGTTTTTGTGTCCTTTACGATTGCCCAAATTGGTATGGTGGTACACTGGTTCCGCGAAAAAGGAAAGGGTTGGTATTTGCGGGCGGCGATCAATATGCTGGGTGGAGTGACTACCGGCGTCGTCGTATTGATCATTGCCATCACCAAATTTTTCTATGGCGCTTGGTTGGTGCTGTTGTTTATTCCGATCATGATTTGCCTGTTTCGTAAAATTCGGGGACATTATAACGATGTGCTTGAACAACTGTCTATGCCTATTGTCGGAGAAAAGAATGCACAAATGAGAGAGTTAGATTCAGCGATTTCTGAGACGTTGCAGCTGGGAAAAAATATCGTCATTGTACCAATCGCGGAATTAACCGCTATTGTCGCGCGAACGCTTAAATATGCGAGAGTCATTAGCACGGATGTGACGGCCTTACACATTGCCATCGACAAAGAGGCGGGTAAGCGGGTCGCTGAGCAATGGAAAACTTGGAATCCCGGCGTACCATTGGTAACGATTTACTCTCCGTATCGCACGGTGATTCAGCCGCTGATTGATTATATTATCGAACGGGAACAACAAAAACAAACGCAAGATTATGTCACAGTGCTGATTCCGGAATTTGAAACAAAAAAATGGTGGCATCGCTTACTCCATAATCAAAGTGGTTGGATCTTACGCACGTTGCTGATTTTACGTGAAGATGTGATTATCACAACAATTCCCTTTCATTTAAAGAAATGAAAGGGAAAAAATCCTGCTCTAACCGGAACCGAGTAGAGTGCTCCGAACTCGACAGCGGCTGGCTGACACCACCCCTGCACCAGGGATTAATAAGGGAAAGAGAGTGTTTGTATGGCAATTAAAGCAGTAGAACCGGTTTCCACTACCGGTAACCACCAACAACCGAAGAAAGAGAGTTCGCAATATGTTCCCTTTGACCGATTTCGACGGAAGGTGGAAGAGGTTGCCGATAAGTCTCAGATTACCCAAATTACGCTTCGAAAAAGTATTTGGTAGTGTCACTGACCATTGAAGGTGAGTTCCATTGCGTGCGAAACAAAAATTACACATGTTTTGGACTGCTGTTTTGAATAGAATGGCAAGAAATTACACTTAGCCGACAGGATAGCTGGAGTCAGTTCAACACAGTATATGTTCATCAACCAAAGAGACCAATTTAGCGATTTCCGGCTTGGTCAGCTGGGCGTCGGCGCCGAGTTGCTGTCCTTTTTTATACATTTCCTCATCAATTAATGAGGAAAAAATAATGACCGGCAGGGTCTTCAACTGACTATCGGTTTTAATCAGCTTGGTTAGGTGGTGGCCGTCCATTTGCGGCATTTCAATGTCGGTGATGACCAGTGAACAGTGTTTTTGAATATCCGGTCCGTCATTTTTGGCGTTGCATAAGAACTCCCAGGCTTCCTGACCGTTGGCGGTTTTTACCAAATTGACATAACCGGCTTTGTGCAGAGAATCCGTAATCATATTGCAAAGCAGAACCGAGTCTTCCACAATCAGAACCGTGACATTCTCCCGTTGGGGGCGGACGCCCAGCGCTTCCAGATCGGCGAGCTGGATGCCGGTTTGCGGGCTGATGTCGTAAATGATTTTTTCAAAATCCAGAATGGTGATTAGACGTCCGGCGTATTCAGCAATTCCGGTGGCAATCCCTTCGTTGCCGCCATAGATCGTACGGTCGGGTTTTTCGATATTTTCCCAGGAAATACGGGCGATTCCCTCCACGGAATGAACATGAAAGGCAACGTGAATTTTGTTGAAATAGGCGATAATGAACAGGTCCTTCGTTGTGTTCTGCGAGCCGGACAGCCCCAGATATTTTGGCAAGTCAATCACGGTCATGATTAAATCCCGGGGTTTGAATATCCCTTCAATGGCCGGATGGGAATGCTGCATTGGCTTTACCGGTTGATATATCATAATTTCACGGACTTTGGCGACGTTGATTCCAAAGGTTTCACCGGCAATTTTGAACTCCATGATTTCCAGTTCGTTTGTACCTGACTCCAGTAAAATCTGCTGTTTAGCCATTGTTTCCAACGTGGTCACTCCCTTTTCTCAGTCTGATTCCGTCTTGATTCGTCACGGTATGTCGTATCTGTTGGGGCAAAGGTTAGTTGTTCATATCTATTATAACAAATTGCAGACCGCAATAGAAAAAAAACGGTGCAACACATAGCAGGGCAGGACTACTTTAACGGTCGGATCCCCTCTTTGTCATAAACTACCAGTGTGGCATTGGACTTGTAATCGATGACCTTGATGTGAAAAGTGGCAGAATTCACCGTTATTTCATGCGACTTCGCCGTGTCAATCCAGGAACGGAATATTCTGGACAAATGATCGCCTTTGTCGTTGTCGGTGACGTTGTTCCAGTTGCCGTTCACAAAAATCTTTAATCCATCATCTTTACGGTCAAAGCCGGTACCTTCATAAAAAATCTTCGTGTTGCCGGCGCTTAATAAGTCGTTTTGAACACCCAGAAGAATTTTGATTTTGTTGCCGTACTGGGTTGACGTAGCATTGTCCTGATTTTCGCTTACGGCAGTTTTCGGCTGATTGTCCGCTGAACAGGCGAAAGTAAAAATAGACAATAATACCAAGAGTATCATCGCTGCATATCGTTTCATTCGTTGAGCCTCCAATTTGGGGTTTTACATTTTGATTAGGTGTTTTTGCTATTTTTCCCTATTTGACGGTATAATCCTTCCTATATCCCTGGGTTTGTATCTTTTTTGACAAAAAATCTTTTAACAGCCACAAGAAAAAAAGGGCCTTGGCAACGAAAACAGCCGGTAATGATTTTATGAATAAATCATTGCCGGCTGTTGCCCTGTTATTTAAAGTCGCCCGCCTTGACAATCGTAAAGTTTTCGACAGCAATATATTGGCGCAGGGCTTCCAGCACCTGCTGAGGGGTCAGCGCTTTAATTTTTTCTTCCAGCTGTGCCTTGGCGGTAAAGTTACGGTGATAATAGAGATTGGCAGTCATTTGCTGGGCAACATTGGCATCGGACGCCCGATTTATTTTTAGATTTCCCAGAATGCCCTGCCGGGCGTTTTCCAGTTCCGCCTGACTGAATCCGTCGCGTAACGCGCGCGCCATCTCTTCTTTAAAGGCGTTCTCCACTTTTTCCATGTTTTGCGGTGCACAAATGGCGGTGACCGTCATTCTACCAAAATCGTCGGTTTCGTCAATAGATAAGTGAGAGGCCACATGGTAACTCAGGCCATCCTGATTGCGAATTCGGTTTCCCAGCCGGGAATTGAAACCGCCGCCGCCAAGTAAATAATTGGCGACAACCAAAGTCGGATAGGCGGGATCTTTTTTAGCCATTTTTATCGGTATCATGGCCGTAAATACGGCATTTTCTTTGTCGGGGGTCAGGATACGGCTATGGATTGGATCGATTTTGACGAACGGCGAATCAATCCGTTGATACGCATTTTTACCCGGCCAGTCGCTGAACAGTTTCTGTACTTCGCCGGTCATTGTCTGCGGATCCACGTCGCCCACCATACTCATTTCCGCAGTGGATATACCGTAAAACTCCTGATAAAACTGCTTCACATCCGCCAGGGTCAGCCGCTGCAGTGCCGCTATTTTTTCATCAAAATCCATCACGTAGCGGACATCGCCGGGTTCGTAAGGGGCAAAATGACGATCCACAGTGTTTACGCCGATGCGTTGCGGGTCCACTTTGCTTTCTTCCAGGTAGGCCAGATATTCCTGTTTGCACTGGGCGAATTCCGTCTCGGAAAATGCCGGCTGCCGCAGAACTTCAGCGGTCAGGCCGAGAACGGCCGGCAACTGTTCTTTCGGCGCCCGCAGCGCGACATCGACGCCGGTGGCATCACCGTCGACCGACAGGGTGGCGTGATTCCGAACCAATTGATTCTCTATTTCCTGACGGTTATGCCGTGCCGTGCCGCGCATCAGCATGGCGGCGGCTAATTCTCCGGCCAGAGCTTTGTTTTTCAGCAGTTCCGCCGAGCCGAAATGCAGCTGCATACTCGTTTCCACCATCTGTCCCCGGGTGGTCTTCGGCAGAAAGGACAGATGCAAACCGCCGGATATTTCCGGTGTTACGGTGCGCCGGTCGATATTCTGCGGCGATGTGTCAAACACTTCGCCGGGCGTGATTCCGGGAAGCGGCGTCAAACCTTTCAACGCTTCGTCCAGATGAGTTACCGGCGGTATTTCCGCCCGTTTTGCCTCTGACGTTGGGATAAATTCACCCACGGTGCGATTTTCTTTCACAAAATAAGTTTTCGCCACCCGGGCCACATCGTCAGCGGTAACCTGCTGCAGGCGTTGATGCTGCAGGAAAAACAGGCGCCAGTCACCGCTGGCAATCCACTCGGTAAGCTGAATGCCAACATCTTTTGGCGAATTCAACGCGTCTTCCATATCATTCAACAGCCGTTGCCGTGCCTGTTCCAGTTCGGTGGCCGGCGGCGGCGCGTCTCCTGCTTCCGTCAGCACCGCCAGCAGCTTTTCCCGCACTGCGGCGGCGTTCTGTTCGTTGCGCATCGTTACCAAAAAACTAACCGTGCCAGCTTCCCGCCAATTCGTTCTATCCACCATCAGCCCGACGGCCAGGCCGGAATCGACCAGCTCTTTATGTAATCTGCCGGAAGAACCACCCAGCATTTCTGCCAGGACCTGTACTGCAGCGAAGTCAGGATGAGCCGAGGCAGGGATATGGTAAGTAACGCCCAACGCCCGGCTGTTGCCGACTCGCTGCAGGGTTACGGAACGCTCGCCGTCCTGGGCCGGTTCCGCAGTATAGGCGGGCATCAGAACCCGGCTGGGTCTTTTCATTTTGCCAAAATATTTTTCCACCATATCCAGGGCCGGTTGCTCCGCGAAATTACCGGCGATCACCAATACGGCATTGTCCGGTTGGTAGAATTTCCGGTAAAAAGCCTGTAGCCGATCAATTGGCACATTTTCAATATCGGAGCGGGCGCCAATCACCGCATGGCCGTAATTATGCCACAGATAGGCAGAGGACAGCATTCTTTCCAGCAAAATACCTATGGCGTTATTCTCGCCCATTTCAAATTCATTGCGAACGACGGTCATTTCCGTATCCAAATCCCGTTTGGCAATAAATGCATTGAGCATCCGGTCGGCTTCCATTTCCAGCGCCCAGGATAAGTTTGCCTCATCCGCCGGCAAGACCTCAAAATAGTTGGTCCGGTCGTAAGAAGTCGTTGCGTTCACAAAACCACCGCGCGCGCCAATTTCCTGGTCCAGGGCCGGGTGTTTTTTTGAACCTTTGAACATTAAATGTTCCAGTAGATGGGCCATACCCGTTTCACCATAGCTTTCGTGGTGGGAACCGACCAAATAGGTGATATTGACGGTGACAACCGGTTGCGAGGCATCGGGGAACAGCACCACCTGCAATCCGTTGTCCAGTTTATACTCGGTCATTCCTTCAAACGACAAAACTTTTTCCGCCGCCTGGCCGGTCGTTCCGCCGCCAAGGCCCCAACAACTCCAAACGATGGCAAGGCATAGGGAAATATACGCGATTCTTTTCTTCATTATTTCACTCCTTGTTTGATCACTCCGTTTTTTTGCGGAAGCGCTATACTGAATTTGATTTTTGTTGCGGCTGTTTCGGTGTGCTTCCCATTGGTTAAAGTATTTTTACTCTCATTCTACCATAAAACAATTTTGGTTACATTGGGCAACGTGACTTGTGTCACTACTAATGGCGCTAAATATCGCAAATTCATGGAAATGATAACGATTGGAATTAAAATGATGCAGTCAGTAAAACGAAAAAAGTTTGTAAAAATAGCGGCAATGCTATTGCGGATCATATTGTTGCAGCAATATGATCGAAGTTGGCAAGGACGACAAACGGCAGGCGGCTGATGGCCCGCAGCATCAAGCGGAAGCAAAAAGTTCGACGAGAAACAACTGTCCTCCACAGAAGGAATTTGCCTAGAAGTATGAAATGATTAACTGCGGCCATTAAGCAAATATGGATTGACAGGCGGTAATGTATCAGCTATACTTAATCGCATAAAACAAGAAAATGTGACGGAATATTTTATTGAGTTAACGGCAAAGGCGCCTGTTCTCCGAGGGGGGACAGACGCCTTTTTATTTTACCGGAAAGGAAGAAAATATATGATTGCATTAACCGGAGTACAGAAATATTTTGGCGATAATCACGTACTAAAAGATATTAATCTGACGGTGGCGTCCGGTGAGAAAGTTGTGGCGATCGGACCGAGTGGTTCCGGTAAGAGTACGCTGATCCGTTCCATGAATTTGCTGGAAAGCCCCACGGCGGGAAAAATTGTGGTCGATGGAGTGGAGTTGACCGATCCCCGGTCCGCGGTGGAAAAAGTGAGGGAATCGGTAGCTATGGTCTTTCAGCAGTTTAATTTGTATCCCCATAAAACCGTGCTGGAAAATCTGACGCTGGCGCCTGTGTTAATTAAAAAGGTACCCCGGGCAGAGGCGGAGGAAAGCGGACTGGCGTTTTTGGAACGGGTTGGCCTTCGGGAAAAGGCCCAGGCTTATCCGGCCCAATTGTCCGGCGGTCAGCAGCAACGCGTGGCCATTGCCCGTGCCCTGAACATGAAACCCAAGGTGATGCTGTTTGATGAGCCGACTTCGGCGCTGGACCCGGAGATGATTCAGGAGGTTCTGGATGTGATGGTGGATTTGGCGAAAGAAGGGATCACCATGGTCGTGGTCACCCATGAAATGGGTTTTGCCCGTCAGGTAGCGGATCGGGTGATTTTTATGGATGCCGGACGGATTCTGGAAGAAGGCACGCCGGAACATTTTTTCGAGAATCCGGACAATGACCGGACCAAGTTGTTTTTAAGCAAAATTCTTCGTTCCCACTAATCAAACAATCGATATAAACAAAATAAATGCGGAAAAAGAGGAGTGGACAATATGAAGCGGTTTCATGTGTTGTGGTTGTGTCTGATTTTGGTGGCAGGAATACTGATGGGCGGTTGCGGTTCCAGTAAGCCGCCGGCGCCGGCTTCGGCTCCCCAGAGCGAGGCTGCGGCGGATGTAAAAGCGATTAAAGACCGGGGCGTGCTGAAAGTGGGCGTCAAGGTGGATGTACCGAAGTTTGGGTTTAAGGACCCGCAAACCAACGTTATTGACGGTATGGAAATTGACCTTGCCCGGGCTATTGCCAAGAAGATTATCGGCGATCCGACGAAAATTGACGTGCAGGGAGTAACGGCCAAAACCCGGGGGCCGCTACTGGACAATGGGGAAGTGGATCTGGTCATTGCGACTTTTACCATTACCGAAGAACGCAAACAAAGCTATAACTTTTCCGAACCGTATTTTAAAGATGGCGTGGCGATGATGGTCAAAAAAAGCGCCGGCATTCAGTCGGTGAAAGATATGAATGGCAAAAAAATTGGTGTGGCTCAGAGCGCCACCAGCCGCAAGGCATTGCAGGAAGAAGTCGATAAAGCCGGCGTGAAGGTGCAATTTTTGGAGTTTGGCACCTACCCGGAAATCAAGACGGCACTGGACTCCGGCCGTATTGACGTATTTTCCGTTGATGGCTCCATTCTGGCGGGTTATTTGGACGACAGCACCGTGATTTTAAAAGAACGGTTTGCACCGCAGGAATATGGTGTAGCTTCCAAAAAATCCAACGCTGCGCTGGCTAAGGCGGTGGATGAAGTGATCGCGGAAATGAAGAAGAACGGCGAACTGGACAAACTGGTGCAAAAGTGGGGTATCAAGTAGTGAACGGACCTTTTGCGGACTATAAGTGGGCCGCGCTGGCCCGCGACTGGGCCGTATTCGGAGAAGGCTTTCTCAATACTGTGGTCTTGTCAGGGGGAGCGCTGCTGCTGGCGCTGGTGCTGGGTATCCTGTTCGGTGTACTGGGCAGCTCCCGGTCCCGTTTGTGCCGATGGGCCGGTCGGGTGTACGTGGAATGTATCCAAAATACTCCGTTGGTCATTCAAATATTTTTTCTATATCATGGATTACCCCATCTCGGGGTGATGCTGCCGGTTTTTGCGGTGGGGGTACTGGGTGTGGGCATTTATCACGGCGCTTACATTGCCGAGGTGGTGCGGGCGGGTATCCAGTCTGTGCCCCGTGGTCAGCTCGAGGCTGCCTATTCCCAGGGATTTTCCTTCTGGGCTGCTATGCGGCATATTATCCTTCCCCAGGCCCGGCGGATGGCTTATCCACCACTGACTAACCAGGCGGTCAGTCTGATTAAAAACACGTCGGTCCTGGCCATGGTGGCTGGCGGCGAGCTGATGTACCAGGCCGATTCCTGGTCGTCGACCAACCTGTATTACGGACCGGCTTACATTGTCACCGGGTTGCTGTACATTTCTCTTTGTTTGCCGTTGGCCGCTTACGCTGGGAAACTGGAACGGCAAAGCGGGGTGAATGCATGATTGGTGAATTGTTTAAACCGGAAATTTTTCTTTTTTTGGCAGCGGGGTTATGGATCACGCTGGAGATTGCCGCCTGTTCCATCGTGCTTAGCCTGGGGCTGGGTATCGTACTGGGAGTGGCCCGATTTTCCGGACACCGGATGCTGGCGCCGTTGGCCACTGTGTACGTAGAGTTGGTGCGCAATACCCCGACGCTGTTGTTTATCCTCGGATTCCGGTTCATGACGAACCTGCCGCCGGTACAGGCGGGAATCGCGGCGATGACCGTGTTTACTTCGGCTATTGTCGCGGAAATTGTTCGCGGTGGGCTGAATTCCATCCCCCGTGGCCAGTGGGAAGCCGGAAAATCTCAGGGATTCACCTATTTGCAGGTATTGCGCCACATTGTGCTGCCCCAGGCGCTGAAAAACATGATTCCGCCGCTGGTGTCCCAGGGAACCACTGTTATTAAGGATACATCCTTTGTGTGGGCGGTAGGCATTGAGGAGCTTACGGGAAAAGGAATGATCATTATGGGGAAATACGGGACAACCGCTCAGGTGTTTACGCTGTTCGGCGCCATCGCCCTGACCTATTTTCTGCTGAATTTTGCTCTGTCCGCATACGCGCGCTCATTGCAGCGCCGCCTGATGCTGAGCGGCTCTTAAAAATATGGAGAATGATCAGAGAATCCGCCAGGGATCCGAAAGGGCTTCCAGGCGGGTTCTCTTGTCCGGCAAGTTTGTCCGGTTTTATCATAAAAAAGATTGAAGTAAATGGGAAAAAAAGCGGAACGATTAAAAGCGGGCAGGTATTTTGTCCGCCGGCAGCGAAATTTCAATATTAAGAAAAAATGAGCGTGCAGAAACCTTTACCGTGTCTTCCCCAGGCTATTTTCATATGCTCCAGGACTATGGAATATTACTGGAGGTTTCCATGAAAAACATTTTGCTGGGAGTTATAGGAAAAACTTCCGTTCGCCGGCTTATCGTCGTACTGGTGACCGCGGAAATCGTGATCTTCGTGATGCTGAGCGGTTATCTGGCCTATGTCAGCGGGTTGAGAACGATCACCGACAGCGCCGGTCAGATTTCCTCCATTGCCAGTGACAACATCAAGCAGAGCGTGCTGAGCTATCTGGAAGAACCGTATCGGCTGGAAAGAGTCAATAAAAACGCGGTTTTGAACGAAGAAATCCGTTTAGCCGATCCAGTGCAACGGGACCGGCATTTTGTGGAAATGCTCAAGACCTTTCCTCATTTGACCAACACCTATATCGTGTTGTCCAGCAGTGAGGAGTTCGGGGCGCGCCGGGAAGACGACGACAGTTTTATTGTCTGGAACACCAATAAAGAGAAACAAACCCTGGATTATTATCAATATAACGACCTGTCGGGCCGGCAAGGCTACCTGAGAAGCTTGCTCTCCTACGACCCGTGCCAGCGCCCGCCGTATCGGCAAGGTGTCGCGTTGCAAAGATCCGGCTGGACCGATGTGTTTGCCTCAGCAACCGGACGGGGACTGGTGGTGACAAAAGTATGCCCGGTGTATTCCCCTGATGGTGAAATCACCGGGGTGATCTGCGCTTCACTGCTGTTGGACTGGCTGAACCAATTTCTGAAATCTCTTGCGGTGACCCCAAACTCCTCGATCTTTATTCTGACGCCAAAGGAAGAAATCATTGCGGCGATCGACGCGTTGCCTCCCCAACCGTTGGCGGTAAACAAAGTGGTGGCGCTGACCCGGGCCGGCGAAAATACTTTGCCGGGGCAGGGACTTCAATTGTTAAAAAACCGGGTGAACACACTTAATGAGCTTAAAGAGGACGTCGAGTTCAGTTTCCGGTTTCAGGGAGAGGTCTTTTATTTGCATGCATCCCCTATCCAGGAAAAAAATGGCTTGCAATGGACCAGCATGATTTTAATTCCGCAAAAAGATTTGACCCATTATTTGGATGAAATGACCCGCCAGTTGATCTTCATCACCGTCATCGCCTGTATTCTGGCATTGATAGCCGGCGTGGCCTCCGCCCGCTATATCGTAAACCCGATCATTCAAATGAACCGGATGGCCCATAACATTGCCGCGGGCGATTTTTCCTCACGGCTGCCGCTGGACCGGCAGGATGAAATCGGGCAACTGGTGGGGGCCATCAACAATATGTCGGCCAAACTGGAAACCCAGCGGGAGCTGGAGAAAAAAGCGACGGAAGATGCCCGGCTGGCCCGGGACGAACTGGCCGCCTATCAGCAGCAGTTGGAACAGCTGGTTGAGGACCGGACCGGGGAACTGGCGGCGGCCAAAGAGGTTGCCGAAGCGGCATCCAATGCCAAAGCCGAGTTTCTCGCCAACATGAGCCATGAAATTCGGACGCCGTTGAACGTGATTATCGGCATGGCCCACCTGGTGCTGAAGTCGGAGCTGGATGCGAAGCAGAAGGATCATATCGAGAAGATTCAAAGCTCCAGTCAGCATCTGTTGAGTATTATTAATGACATTCTGGATTTTTCCAAAATCGAAATGGGTAAGCTTAGCATCGAAAATACGGAGTTCGAAATTTATAGCGCCCTGGACAATGTAGTCAGTCTGATCGGTGATAAGGCCTCGGCAAAAGGCCTGGAACTCCTGCTTGAGGTGGATCCGGATTTGCCGGCGAAACTGGTCGGCGATCCGCTGCGGCTGAGCCAGGTGCTGATCAATTATGCCGGCAATGCTATAAAATTTACGGAAAAAGGAGAAATCGTCATCGGGGTGAAGCCGGTGGAACAAACAGATCAGGATATATTGCTGCATTTTGAAGTTCGCGATACGGGAATCGGGCTGACGGAGGAACAACGGACAAAACTGTTTCAGTCCTTTCACCAGGCCGACGCTTCCACTACCCGTAAATATGGTGGCACCGGCCTGGGGCTGGCCATTTCCAAAAAACTGGCCCGCCTGATGCACGGCGAGGTGGGAGTGGACAGTGAACCGGGCCGGGGCAGTACCTTCTGGTTTACTGCCCGATTGGGCAAAGGAACCGCAACCTCCAAAGTGTTGCTGCCGGAGCCGGATTTGCGAAACCTGCGGGTGCTGGCCGTTGACGACAACGACATGGCCCGCCAAAATTTGGTTGAAATGCTGCGAAGCATGACTTTCCGCACCGATGAGGCATCTTCCGGTGAGCAGGCGCTGCAACGGATCGCGGTGGCGGACGCGGAACAGGATTCCTATGCGATAGTATTTTTGGACTGGCAGATGCCCGGGGGCATCGATGGCATTGAAACGGTTCGGCGGATGGAGAGCTTATCCCTGGTGCATGAGCCCAAACGGGTGATGATCACTGCCTATGGGCAGGAAGAAGTACTGAACGCAGCCGAGGAGGCACGCTTCGAAGCCGTCCTGATTAAGCCGGTGAATCCGTCGTTGTTGTTCGATGCCGCGATGCGGATGCTGGGGAGGCAGACCGGTGACCTGCCCCGGCGCTCTGTTGAACGGGAGTCGGGTATCAAAGCCTCCGATCTGGAAGCGGTCAAAGGTGCCCGCATCCTGCTGGTGGAAGACAATAGTCTAAATCAGGAGGTGGTGACGGAAATACTGAAGGAGGGCGGCTTTAGCGTTGACTGGGCGAAGAATGGGAAAATTGCCGTCAAGATGGTTCAGGAGCAAAGCTATGATTTGGTGCTGATGGATATGATGATGCCGGAAATGGACGGAATTACCGCGACCCGGGAAATACGCAAAGAGTCCCGTTTTGACCGTTTGCCCATTGTGGCAATGACCGCCAACGCGATGAACGAAGATCGTGACAAATGCCTGGAGGCGGGCATGAACGACCATGTTGCCAAACCCATCGATCCTGAAGCCTTGTTTTTAACCCTGTTTCAGTGGTTGGATTCCCGGACAAAAACGGGATTGCTGCGGCCAGGACGCAAGCGAGCAGCTATTAAAGAAGAAATGGCAGCCGGGTCAACGGAAGCAGCCAGCCCGGCAGAACCGGTGCCGGATGCGCTGGCGCAGATTTCCGGGTTGGACAGCGGGGCGGGACTAAAACGATTTTTGAACAAACGGGATTTCTATGAAAAAATATTGCGTGAATTCATCAGTGTCCAGGCCGATACGTTGGCGGACATCCGGCGTCAGTTGGAAAATGGTGATTATAAGACAGCGGAACGGTTGGCGCATACGCTAAAAGGCATTGCCGGCACCATTGGAGCCACCGGTATCCAACAAAAGGCCGGTCAACTGGAAAAAGCCATTGGCCAAGGAGCTTCTCTGACGGACATGGAAGAAATGCTGGTGTCCGCTACCGCGGCGGTGGACCACCTGGTGCAGCAACTGGCGGCAGCCTTATCTTTCGTGCCATTCCCGGAGACGCCGGTGACAAACGTTGACTGGGCCGAAGCGGTGGAAAAGCTCACCCGGTTCGAAAAACTTCTGCGAGCCGACGCGGCTGAAGCCGTCACGTTTTTTGAAGAATCGGCCTTGCTGTTCCACACTGTCCTGGGACCGGCGGCTGCACAGATCGAGCAGGAGTTACAGAACTACAACTTTGAAACAGTGATGGAACTGCTAAGGGCTGCACGAAAATCCAACCCGTATCTTTCATAAGGCAGGAAGGGTTCTTCCGCTCGCAATAAAAAAACCACCGGGAGGGTGGCTTTTTGCGGTGCTGTTCGGATTTATTGCATAGTAGTCTTTATTTGCGGACCAGCGACTGGGCTTTTGCCTGCAGCGCGATATCTTCCGGATCGGTCGCTGTTACTGTCAGTCCGTGAGGCGAGGATTTTCCTTCGCCGTCCACATGGATAAAGGTCAGAAAACCATCCACAACAAAAGCGGCGTCTTTGGGCAAAATAGCCCGGACATACACGGTCATGCTGGTTCTGCCGGTATAAATCAGTTTACTGTCAAACCGGATGATGCTGCCTTTGGGTACCGGACGGCTGAACACCATGCCATGGATATTGACGCAGACTACATGTTCCGGTGAGCTGAGGCTGGCTGCGGCAATAAAGCCTGATTCGACGAACCATTCGGCGCCACGGCCGGCAAATAACGTACCGTGATGGTTCAGGTCATTTCCTTTTACCAGATGGTGGAGCGTGAAATTCTGGGGGGCGTTTTCGGCTGGATTCATGGTTTTTCCTCCTTGCGCGACCCGGGAAAATTTCCCCGGCCACTTTGTGATAAGAGTTTTGTATCAGATATAATATAACATGGGCACGGGGCATTCACAAGCACCGCCGGTTTTGGCGAAACGGGAGAACAGAACCCCAAAAACGATTTTTTTGACGAATTTGTCGAATGAAACAGCATTATACCGGGGAGGATAATCATGAGAACTGTTTATGAAATGAAAATACAGCTGGAATATATAAAACCACCGGTTTGGCGGAAGTTTTTGGTCCCGGCCGATATCCGGCTGGATCGCCTGCATGCGATTATTCAGTGGGTTATGGGCTGGAGCAATTATCATTTATTTGAATTTATGGCCGGTAAAATCCGCTATGGCAAGCGCAGTCCGTATGACGATGATTTTCGAGTAGTCAGCGTGGCTAAAACCAGTTTGAACGAAGTGTTAACCAAAGAAAAGCAAAAAATGCGTTACATATATGATTTCGGCGACGATTGGCTGCACTGCCTGCAATTGATGAAAATCCACGAGATGGAAGAATTCCCCGCCTATACCTGTCTTGACGGGAAACGAGCCTGTCCGCCGGAAGACTGCGGTTCCATTCCCGGGTATATGGAAATATTGGAGCAACTGGCACTGCCGGAAGACGAGCGGGACGAGGAATTGATGGACTGGCTGGGAGATTATGATCCCGATGCGTTTGACCTGGATACGCTGAACCGGAAACTGCGGCGGCTGAAGGTGAAATAGCGGCGTGCTTTTTTCGGGGAGCTTACGGAATTTAAATAAAAAGTGAGGAAGAAATAC
>DATMYQ010000366.1:0-9112 GCA_035560935.1 Patescibacteria group bacterium
GGTAATTTGAGGTTTGTTGGCGAATATATACTCCGTTTATATGGCAGCTTGGAGCGTGCGGACAGGGAACGGAGGGAGTACGGTGACGGACCAACAGCGAAAATTGGTTTTACTGATGCTGCTGGCAACGGTGATTTTATGCGGTAGCTTTTACTTTTATGAAACTTCATCGCCGCCGGTGGCCAATTCGTTGCCGGAGACAATGGGCGCTGCCGCCCATTCGCCGGTTCCGGCATCGGATGTTTTTGTATATGTCAGTGGTGCGGTGAACAAGCCGGGAGTATTCAAACTTCCGGTCGGCAGCCGGATTGTCGATGCCGTCAGTGCGGCGGGTGGTTTTGTTCCCGGCGCGGATGAAAGCCGTGTCAATCTGGCTGCTTTGCTGAAAGATGAACTGCAGGTTCATGTTCCGTATTTGCCCCTGCCGGTCGCTGCTTCCGGCAGTGCTGGTGTGACGAAGGCTGCCGGCAAGGACAGCGATAAAGTGAACATCAATCTGGCGGAAAAAGCCGAACTTGACCGCTTGCCGGGTGTCGGTCCGGCGCTGGCGGAACGCATTGTGGAATATCGTAATAGCCATGGTCTGTTCCGGGATGTGACAGACCTGAAAAAAGTTCCGGGAATTGGTGATGCCAAATTTCAACAGTTGAAAGACCACATTATGCTATAGGCGGGATGATTTGTGATGGAGAGGAATCAGCAGTGCCTGCTGCCCGGCGTTACAGCGGCTTTTGCTGTCGGGATATGGGTGGCGGGGTTGGCGAACTGGTCCTTGCCCTTTTTGTACAGTGTAGCCGGGGGCGTGGTGCTGGGCACTGTTTTTTTGGCCATGAAGCGGATGGAGGAAACGTGGCCGGCAGCGTTGACGGTATTTTTATTGGCGGGAATGATTTGTGCTTTGCAGGCCGGGCAGCTTAGGGCAGATGATGTGTCCGCCTATGCCGGTCAGGTGGTGCAGCTGGATGGGCGGATTGATGAGCCGCCGGTGCTGTCCCGGTTGGCGGGGAAACCGGTTCAGATAAAATATACGGTTGCGGTGGACTCAATTCAGCTGGGTAGTGAGCACAAAGCGCCTGCCAGTGGCCGGGTGGCGGTCAGTGTTCGTTACCCGGAGGAAACAGCAAATTCGAAGTGGATGGATGGCGGCAATCAACGGGCGGCTTATGGTGACCGGTTGAAGGTGAGTGGGCAACTCCTGGCGATCCGCGGCTACCGGAATCCGGGACAGCTTGATCCGGAAATTGCGGCGCGGCGACAGGGAGTTCATGGCCGGATGAGTGCCCGGGCCAGTGATGCGGTTATCATGGCCGGGGCAGACAGCGACAATTGGCGGACTGGGCTGGCGGCCTGGCGGGAACGGGTGCGCCGGGACATGGAAGCAGTGATGCCGGAAACCGATGCGGCCATGATCTGCGGTATGCTATTCGGCGGCTACGACGGCATCCGCCGGGAAGTGATCCGGGACTTTTCCACCACCGGGATTGTTCATATTTTATCGGTTTCGGGCACCCACATCGCGCTGGTTGCCGGCGTAATCGCCTGGCTGGGTGGCAGGTTGGGGCCTCGTTTCCGGGGCTTGACGGGATTGACGGCGACGGCTGCGGTGCTTTTGTATGCGGCCGTAAGCGGCTTCACCCCACCGGTGGTCCGGTCTGCATTTATGGGTGTTTTGTCTCTGGGGGCGATTGCGCTGGAGCGTGATACCTATGCAGCGGCGGCATTGGCCGCCGCTGCCCTGGTTATGCTGACCGCGCAGCCATTGTTATTATATGATATTAGCTTTCAGCTGTCTTTTGCTGCCACCGCCGGGTTGGTGTTTTTATACCGGCCTACGTTGCATATTCTCAACCATTTACCGTCATGGATGGCGTCACCGCTGGCAGTTACGGCGGCAGCTCAATTGGCGGTAGCCCCGTTTATTGCCTGGTATTATAATAGCTTTTCGCTGAGTGCGTTTGCCGCCAATTTAGCGATTGTACCACTGGCTGAGGCCATTGTTGTACTGGGGTTGGCCGGGGCCCTGATATCGGGAATATCAGGATCGATCGCCGCGATGCTGTATGTGATCTGCAGTTTGCTGACCGGCATAGTGACGCAGCTGACATCGCTGCTGGCGGCGGTGCCGGGCGGAGCGGTCTATTTACCGTCAGTGGGGCTAGTCGGCGGATTGGCATATTATGTATTTTTGATTTGGATTTATGGCGGTGGAAACCCGATGATTCCTTCTCCGTTGGTGATATGGAAGCGGTTTCCGGTGGGCGTTACCGGGGTTCTTTGCTTGTTGGTAGCGGTATTAATATTGTGGAATGGGCGTGGGCAGGCGCTATCCGTTCACTTTATTGATGTAGGGCAGGGGGATGCGGTGCTGGTTGTGACCCCCGGGGGACGGGCGGTGCTGGTAGATACGGGCGGTACGGCGGGCATGTCCAATGCTTTTGATGTTGGTGAGCGGGTCGTGGCGCCGTATCTGAAACATTATGGCGTACGGGAATTGGAGTATCTGGTACTGTCCCATGGTCACCAGGATCATGCCGGTGGTGCTGCTGGTGTGGCGGGTCTTATACCGGTTAAAAATATGGTACTGGCACGGGAGCAGCCTGCCTTACCGGTACAGGCGGCAATAAAAAAAGTAGGCAGTGTGATCCCGGCGTATTCCGGTCAGGAGATCCGGATAGACGGCGTTTTGTTCCGCATGTTTCAGGCGCTGGAGGGAGGGACTTCGTCCCGCAAGCAAACCGCTGGAAATGAGCAATCCTGTGTGCTGCAGCTGGAATATGGTCGTCATACCTTCCTACTGACCGGGGATCAGGAAGCACCAGGAGAGCAACAACTGTTGCGGTCTGGCAAACTACAGCCGGTTTCGGTACTGAAAGTCGGACATCATGGGTCACGCACGGCGGCCAGTGAAGAATTTTTGCGGGCGACAGATCCCCGATATGCTATAATATCAGTGGGTTACGGTAACCGCTTTGGTCATCCCCATCCGGACACATTGCAACGGTTGAAGGACCATGGAACCGCCATTTACCGCACCGATCTTGACGGGGCGGTGGTTTTTCACAGCGATGGTGAACAACTGCGCGTGGAAACCTATAATGAAGAAAAATCCGGAGGAAAATATGGACTATAAAGCCGCGATGGATCATATCGCCCGGGAAACGCTCCGGCCGGTATATCTTTTGCATGGAGAAGAAAGTTATTTGTTGCGCCGGGTCAGTGGTGCGATTCTGGACAGAACGCTGACACCGGAAGAACGGGAGATGAATTTGACGGTGCTGGACAGGGATCCGGCGTTGTCGCAACTGATCGGTTTGCTGGAAACGGCGCCGTTTTTTGGTGAGAAAAATGTGGTATTGATCCGGCAGTCGCAGTTAACGGCTGCGGCGCGCAAAGAACGGGGCGAGGATGCGGCGGCTGGCGGCGATGACACGGGCAAGCCTCAGTCTGCGGCAGGAGAAGAACGGTTGCTGAAACTGCTGGCCAATATGCCGGAATGTAGTATGCTGATTTTAATGACCGCCAAAGCGGACAAACGACGGAAAATATATAAAACGATTGAGAAATACGGTATGGTGGTGGAAGCCCCGCCACTTAAGGGAAAAGAACTCCGGGCCTGGCTGACGGGACGGCTGGCGGAACGCAAGCTGAAACTGGCGCCGGATGCTGCGGAGTATTTACTGACGGCGGTCAGCTTAATGTCACAGGTTTCGTTGGATTTTATTGAAAATGAGCTGGAAAAAGCGGCGTTGCATCAAGTGGGTCCCGGGGCGGTTAGTTTGGCGGCTTTGCAGCAGACGCTATCGGCTGCGCCGGAAATTTCGGTGTTTGCGATGCTGGAGGCGCTAAGCCAGAAGCAGCTGGCCGAAGCGCTGGGCCTACTGGAGGCACAACTGGCGGCGGGTGAACATCCGATCAAGCTGTTGGCGCTTCTGGCCCGCCAGGTGCGCCAACTGTGGCAGACGCGGATGTTGGCGGGCAAAGGACAGGGCAGCCGCGAAATTGCGGAGTACTTTCGGGTACCGCCGTTTATTGGCGAAAAATTGTTAAAACAAAGCCGGAGTTTTGATGGCGAAAAACTAAAACAGGCGCTGCTGGAACTGGCGGATGCTGACCGGGATTTGAAATCCGGTCGGGCGAGTGCGCTGGCGTTGGAGCGGATTATGATTGATCTGTGCAGAGGTTGCTGAAACTATTTGTCTTTTATTTCACAATATTTTGTCGGAGGGCTCATTTGCGCCGAAAATCGCTATGATAACGGCTGGTTTTCTGGTATGATATATGGTGTTATGCTATATTTTACGAAGCGTGAAGTGTGAAGGGAGATTTCGTAACCATGATCGGATGTACAAAATTATTATGCGGCACAGCGACGGTTTCTGATATTGTCAAATATGGCCGTAACTCACAAAATTTACCGCCTCAGATGCTGCAATTTTCTTCTGACGCCACGCCGTTGGTGGTCTGGAACTCTACGAACCGTTGCAATTTGTCCTGCCAGCATTGTTATATCAATGCGGAAGACCGGGACTATGCCGGAGAATTTACCACGGTCGAAGCCAAGGCGTTTATTGATGACCTGGCGAGCGTTCATGTTCCGGTACTGTTGTTTTCCGGCGGGGAACCGCTGGTCAGACGCGATTTGTTTGAATTGGGAGCGTATGCGCTGGAGAAAAAAATCCGACCGGTTATTTCTACCAACGGCACATTGATCACGCCGGAAATTGCCCGCAAAATTAAAGATACCGGGTTTCAATATGTCGGTGTCAGCGTTGATGGCAACGAAGAAATTCATGATTCCTTCCGGGGCAAAAAAGGCGCGTTTGCCGAAACTTTGCAGGGTATCCGCAATTCCATTGCTGCCGGTAATAAAACTGGTATCCGGTTTACCGTAAATAAATTAAATTTCCACACCTTGCCCGCGGTGCTTGATATTGTGGAACGGGAAAAAATTCCCCGCTTCTGTATGTATCACTTGGTATACGCCGGTCGGGGCAAGGAAATGGCTGAACTGGACACGACGCCGGAACAAAAACGGCAAACAATAGAGCTGTTGATGGAACGGACGCTCGATTTCCATCGCCGCGGCATTGAAGTGGAAATACTGACCACGGACAATCATGCGGACGGCATGTATATCCTTCAATATCTGGAACGGACACAGCCCGAACGGGTTGCGGAGGTAAAAGAACTGCTGAGTATGCATGGCGGCTGTTCCGCGGGCCAGAAGATGGCCAATGTGGACCCGCAGGGTAATGTTCACGCCTGTCAGTTCTGGGGTCATCATTCGCTGGGGAACGTGCGCGAGAAGCCTTTCAGCCAAATCTGGTTGAAAACCCAGGATGAGTTTTTACTGAAACTGCGCGACAAAGCATCTTTAGTAGAAGGGCGCTGCGGCGAGTGCCGGTATAAATCTCTGTGTGCCGGGTGCCGCATCCGGGCGGAAGCTGTGTCCGGCAATCTCTGGGGTGAGGACCCGGCCTGTTATCTGGCGGATTATAAGGAGTGAGCCGATGATCATTTCCTGGAATACCACCCAGCAGTGCAATATCAGTTGTCGGCACTGCTATCGCGACGCCGGTGCCCGGCGCGCCGACGAACTGACTACGGACGAGGGAAAAAAATTACTGTCGGAGATAGCCGCCGCCGGTTTTAAAATTATGATTTTCAGCGGCGGTGAGCCGCTGATGCGGTCGGATATTTATGAACTGATTGCTTACGCGGCCCAGGTCGGTTTGCGGCCGGTTTTGGGGACCAACGGCATCTTGCTGGACCGGGATACGGTTCGGCGGCTGAAAACGGCGGGACTGTTGACAGCGGGCATTAGCCTGGACAGTTGCAACCGGGAAAAACACGACTGGTTCCGGGCTCAACAGGGGGCCTGGGAGCAGACGATGGCCGGCATGCAGATGTGCCGGGAAGAAGGTTTGCCTTTTCAAATTCACACAACGGTGATGGATTGGAATGAACCGGAAATTGTTGATATTACTGACCTGGCGGTGAAGCTGGGCGCAGTGGCCCATCATGTGTTTTTTCTGGTCCCGGCTGGCAGAGGAAAAGACCTGGAAAGCACTACGCTGAAAACAGCGCAGTATGAGGCACTCCTGGAACGAATTCTGGACAAACAGACCCAGGTTCCCATTGAACTGAAACCGACCTGCGCGCCGCAGTTTATGCGAATTGCCAAGGAAAGAAAAATGGCGATGCGTTTTACCCGGGGCTGTCTGGCCGGTACTTCTTATTGTGTTATTTTACCGAATGGCGATGTACATCCCTGTCCTTATTTGCCGTTAAAAGTCGGCAATGTGAAGGAACAGGGATTTGATGAGATATGGAAAACCAGCGAAGTGTTCCATGAACTGCGTCATCAGGCGCTGAAAGGCCGTTGTGGTTCCTGCGGCTATGACAGCATATGCGGTGGCTGCCGGGCCAGAGCGTATTACTACTCCGACGGGGATTATCTGGCGGAGGAACCCTGGTGCGGTAAATAGGCAATAATCTTTTGGGAAAAATATAAGAGATAAAGTGGCGGAGCGAATCAAGCGATTTTCTCCGCCGCTTTTGTCAAGGGACATAAAATAAAACAGCCCGGGTGTATGCCCGGGCTGTTTTGTGAAATTTTAAGGGTTAGCAGGCTTTGCCGGAACCTTTTACCGGTTCGATTTCTTCCGCTACCCAGACAGGGTTATGATGCTTGCATTCTTCCAACGGCTGCGTGCCGCCGTTGACAAACATGCACAGGAACTCGCCCCAGTTGTAAATGGCGAGGGCGATATGCACGAACATGAAAAGCCCCAGGAAAATACCCATAATCAAGTGGGCTTGATCAAACCAGTAGACCAGCTCCTTCGGCGCCACCGGGATGAATGCGTAAAGAACCCAGCCGGTCAGCATCAGGATCAGGCCGCCGAAAAAGAGACAGATGCCAAAGATTTTTTGGCCGGAATTCATTTTGCCCATTGGAGGTACTAAAATATTAATGCCAAACAAGATTTTTTGCGGATAGCCGCCCTGAAGCATCGCCCAGCGCAGATCGCGCTGGTCCCAGCTGAAGATGCGACGGAGAAAGCCGACGACGCGATCAAGCTTGAAAATGCTGTACAATACTGCCGATACAGTCAGGATGGCAGCGCCGATGATATGAATGCGCATGGCCAGGTTGGCGAAATCTTCGCTTTCAGGTTTGTACCAGATGATGAAACCAGTAATGGCCGCTGGTAAAAAGCCCAGAATTAGTCCCCAGTGAAACAGCCGGGAGGCCAACGGGTGTTTCATTACCCGTGCTCCATTTGGATCATGATGACTCATGTGAATAATCCCCCCATTTCAGTATTCGGTTGCCTTAAACCAGTTTGGTCCGGTTAACGTATTTCGTGTGGAACAGTTCTTCCGCCAAATGGCTCAGCGGATTCTGAGCGAATTTCTTGTATACGTCAGCTACCGCCAGGTTATTATGACTCTGACGGATTTTTGCCTTGGCATCGTCTTTGTACAAACCGGCGGTCCGCATTTTTATGTATTTATTGCGATCCTGTACCAGGTCGGTAACTGCATAGGCGCCGGTCCACATCACTGCACCGGCAATGCCGATGACACCGAGGAATTCCCGACGGCTGACTTTGACTGCTTTTTCTACGTAATCAAAATGTGCCATACGTTTTGCTCCTCCTTATGACCAGGGCAACATAGCCTTGGTTTTATCCAGCCAGGAAGTTCCCATGGGGTTGATGGGCTGACCGCCGCCGTTGATACAGCCGCCGGGGCAGTTCATGATTTCGATGAAATGATACGGCGATTTGCCGGCTTTTACCTGTTCCACCAAACCACGGACATTGTCCTTGGTTCCATGGGCAACGGCTACTTTGAGAACAATTTCTTTGCCGGTTTTTTGATCTTTCAGCGGGACATCGGCGGTTTTTACGCCTTCCAGGCCCCGGACCGGTTTGAATTCCAACACGCCCAGTTCCTGGCCGGTAATGACAAAGTAACCAGTCCGCAGCGCCGCTTCCATAACGCCGCCGGTATTGCCGAAGATCGTACCGGCGCCGGTGTATTGCGCCAGCGGGTTGTCCGCGTCGGCAAATTCCGTCACCGTTTTGAGGTCGATGTTCAGTTTCTTGAACAGCCGGGCCAGATCACGGGTGGTCAGCACGGTGTCGATATCGGGATATTCACCGGTTTGACCCTGGGTTTTCCAATAGTGGGCCGCGCTGTGGAATTCCGGGCGGCTGGCTTCGAATTTCTTGGCGGTACAGGGCATTACGCCGACCACAAAGACTTTGTCAGGAGAGGTTTTCCAGATTTCTTTGGCGCCGTAGGTTTTGGCCAGGGAACCGGCCATCATCATCGGCGATTTGGCTGATGACAGATTGGGAATGACTTCCGGATAGTAGAGTTCGACAAACCGGATCCAGGCCGGGCAACAGGAAGTGAATTGCGGCAAGGGGCCCAGATGGCCGCCCGTGGCGGGTTCACCCAGCGCGTAGTGACGGATTTTGGCAATCAGCTCCATGCCTTCTTCCATGATGGTCTGGTCAGCGGTAAAATTGGTGTCAAGCATTTTAAAACCGGCTTGTTTTAAGGCACCGTAAAGCTTCTCGGTCACCAGGCTACCGGGTTCCATGCCGAATTCTTCGCCAATAGCGACGCGAACGGCAGGCGCGGTGGTCGCAACCACGGTGAGACTCTTGTCTTTCAGTTTGCTGATGATCTGATCCACCGGATCGACGATGTCTTTGGGAGCGCCGAAAGGACAGTTCACCAAGCATTGCCCACAGAAAATACATTTGTCACTGTCGATTTTGTGGGTAGCGCCGTATTTCCCCTCAATTGCGTCGGTTGGACAAAACGCCTTGCAGGAATCACAGCCTTTGCAGGTCTTGCGGTCAATCTCGATTACACGGCTTAACTCTTGGGCTTGAAAACCTTTCAAAACAAAACCTCCTCCTCATTGACCAATTTCAAAAACAGGGTAAAATGAAACCGACATCGTTCGGTAGCCCGAACAACATAAAATGAGAACGTGAACGGGGAATAAATGTGAAAAATGTAACGATTATAACCCAGCTCGATATAAATCTACTGTATATTCTGCACCTTGTCAATAAGACAGAGG
>DATMYQ010000367.1:0-17015 GCA_035560935.1 Patescibacteria group bacterium
CGGATGGATAATTCCGCCGTAATTCGCTGCCAAATCTGAATGGCCAATTCGCGTTTAGACATTTGGGGCAGGTCTTCAACCCGACCGTCGGCAAACAGCAGTTTGACGATATTGGTATCCGACTGAAAACCGGCACCGGCCATGGTTACATCGTTGGCCACCAGCATATCCAGGTTTTTTCCCTCCAGTTTTGCGGTGGCGTGTTGCAGCAATTCCTGGGTTTCCGCCGCAAACCCCACTAAATACTGATGTGCTTTACGTTGCCCTAACTCTTTTAAAATATCCGGATTCTTGACCAGGTTCAGGGTCAGCGTGTCGCCGGTTTTTTTGATCTTCTGCGGCTGTATTTCCGCCACCCGGTAGTCAGCGACGGCGGCAGCTTTGACGACGATATCGCAGTGATCAAATTCCGCCAGGACAGCCTGGCGCATTTCTTCAGCGGTTTCCACCGTCACCCGCGTTATTCCCGGCGGGCAAGACAGGTCCACCATACCGGAAATCAACAGTACTTCCGCCCCTTCATCACGGGCGGCTTCCGCCAGCGCGTAACCCATTTTGCCGCTGGAACGGTTGCCGATATAGCGGACCGGATCAATAGGTTCACGGGTGCCGCCAGCGGTAATCAGAACTTTTTTCCCCCGCAGGTTGCCATTCGAATTAGCTTTGTCTTTTGGCCGGGTTCCGGCTATGGATAATACGCCTAATACCTGTTGGACAATCCGAACCGGTTCCGGAAGACGGCCAGGGCCTTCCGTACCGCAGGCCAGTTGACCAGAATCGGGGTCAATAAATTGATGCCCAAGTTGTTTTAGCTTCGCAATATTCTCTTGTACGATGGGGTGCAAGTACATATTTGTATTCATAGCCGGGCAAAGGATCACCGGGGCTGTTGTGGCCATTACCGTCGTGGAAAGCATGTCATCTGCAATACCTCCCGCCATTTTACCGATGATGTTGGCTGTAGCCGGTGCAATCAGAAAAACATCCGCCATAGTGGCCAATGAAATGTGTTCTACATTCCAGTTCGTCACTTCTGTCCACATATCAAAAACCACAGGGTTACCGCTGATTTCCCGCAATGTTAGCGGGGTAATAAACCGAGTGGCTGCTTGGGTCATAATGACGTGAACATTACAACCGGCTTTCTTTAACCGACTGACAATCTCCACTGCTTTATAAGCAGCGATACCGCCGGATATACCAATGACAACGTTTTTATGGTCCACCGTCGTTGCCCCCCTTATTTGATGCCGGCTTTGGTCCGTTCATATCCCGTTTGATTTTGGGCAATTTCTTCCAGTGCGATAGTGACTGGTTTGTTGGATTTGCAATCTACCAGTCGAGGCTGCCCGTCCATGATTTCGCGGGCCCGTTTGGCGGCCAACACCACAAGTGTGTATTTGCTGTCAACTTTATTGACCAATTTGTCTAGAGAAGGATTAATCATTTTTTGTTCCTCCTATTTTTTAATCATCATTTGATTTTTGGTATCAGGAATTTAATAAGACACTGACTCAAATGGGCGCATTGTTGCATATTTTTTCGACGAGCGACAGGTTTCTTTCCACCCGGCATTTTTCAGCAACAATAATTGACTCGATGCGTTGGAGCGCTGCCGGCACTGTGTCGTTAACGACTAAGTAATGATACTGTTCGGCGCAGGCCATTTCCCGAGTGGCAGAACCTAACCGTTTTTCAATGGATTCGGTGGTTTCTGTACCTCGTTTCTGGATGCGCTGTGCCAGTTCTTCCAGCGACGGTGGTAAAATAAATATAAAAATGCCGGCTGGAAATTGGTCTTTTACTTTCAGGGCGCCTTGCGTATCAATTTCCAAAACGACATCTTTCCCTGCTTCCAGCGTCTCCATCACATAAGGACGGGGAGTTCCATAGTAGTTTCCATATACTTCGGCCCACTCCAGCAACTGATTTTTTATGAGCATTTGTTGAAATTCATCCGGACTTTTAAACCAATAATTGATTCCTTCTTGTTCTCCCGGACGAGGGGCCCGTGTAGTCGCAGAGATGGAATACTGTAACTGAGGATTATTCTGTAACAAAGATTGGCAGATGGTTCCTTTCCCTGTTCCGGAGGGACCGGAAAGGACTATTAAAACACCAGGTTGTGCCATGGAATGAGGACGCTCCTTTCCGTTTGGACTATTCGTCCTGATCATCATGAGAATCTTTATCATTGGTGTCTTTGCTAATCAGACGATGTGCCACCGTTTCGGGTTGAACCGCAGACAGAATGACATGATCACTATCCGCGATAATTACGGCTCGAGTACGCCGCCCGTATGTGGCGTCAATCAGCATACCCCGATCGCGGGCTTCCTGGATAATCCGTTTAATTGGGGCCGATTCCGGACTGACGATAGAAATGATGCGGTTGGCCGATACAATATTGCCAAAACCAATGTTGATCAGTTTGATATCCATAATAATACAACTCCTTCTGCCTCTTTTTGTACAGATTGTCTATCTTTTCGAAAGAAAGCTGTTGTGTTACTCAATATTTTGTATCTGCTCCCGGACCTTTTCCATTTCGCTTTTTATTTCCACCACGACGTTGGCTACATTGATATCGCTGGCTTTGGAAGCGATGGTATTGGTTTCACGGTTGACTTCCTGAATGATAAAATCCAATTTTCGTCCTACTGTTTCCGAAGTACTTAGCGAAATACGGAACTGATCGATATGACTTCGCAGTCGAACCAATTCTTCAGTAAAATTACTGCGGTCAGCGAATAATGCCGTTTCCTGAATCAGACGCAATTCGTCCGGTTCGGCTCCCACTGCTGCTAGCAGTTCTTTCATTCGTCCCAAAAGTTTTTCTCGGTAGCTTGTAATGATTTGAGGAGCCCGGTCTTCCAGCAGACGAACCTGACTGTCCAGTTTAGTCATACGGGCTAATAAATCTTTTTCAATATTGGCTCCCTCGGCCATACGCATATTCATCAAATTGCTTACTGCTGCGTTGACTGCTTGCTCCACTTTAACCCAGAGTAATTCGGCATCTTCCGATACTTCTTCCACTTTCAGTACGTCCGGGTAGCGGGCAATCTGGTAAATTGGGTCAATCGATGGTGAATTCAACATTACCGACAATTCCGTTAAAGCTTTATTATAAGCGATAGCTAGCTCTTTGTCAACGCGGACTGTGCGTTTTTTCTGACTATATTCATCGACGGTGATAAAAACATCTATACGTCCCCGTTGCAATGTGCCGGACACACTGCGCCGTATTTTATCTTCCAGTGTTCCCAATGATTTAGGCATGCGGATGACGATTTCGTTATAACGATGATTCACTGCTTTAATCTCCACCAAAAAACGATGGTCATTGTCAATATATTCGCCACGACCAAATCCAGTCATGCTTTTTAACATGGTTGTATACACACCTCACTTCTCTTCTTGTTAACATAGTTCCTGTTATAATGATATGGTCATGCAAGGTCCTTACAGCCAGGTTCCCCGAAATACTTCTTTGGCCGGACCCGTCATATACAGATGATTGTTTGATGCCCATTCAATAAACAATTCGCCACCAGCCAGTTGCAATGTGGCTTGGCGCTTAGTTTTATGATTGAGCACGCTGGCCACCAGCGTGGCGCAGGAACCAGTTCCACAGGCCAGAGTGATGCCGGCTCCCCGTTCCCATACACGCATTTTGATGGTGTTTTCATCAATAATTTGGGCAAACTCAATGTTTGCTTTGTCGGGAAAACAGGAGTGATTTTCTAATAACGGACCGATGTCGGACAGGTCAATTGCCTGCACATCGTCAACAAAAATAACGCAGTGGGGGTTCCCCATCGACACTGCGGTAATGAAGTACTGCTGGTTTTGTACGGTTAATGGTTGGTTGATACAGTGTTTTTCAGAATCCCCGGTCATGGGAATATGACATTGTTCCAGACGAGGTTCGCCCATGTCGACACGGACACTGATGATTCGGGATCCGTCAAAAATCAGCTCTGGTCGGATTAAACCCGCTTTAGTTTCCAGAGAAATGACCGTTTTGTCGGTAAATCCATTTTCATACAGATAACGGGCGACACAGCGGGTAGCATTGCCACACATGGCGGCTTCACTGCCATCAGAATTGATAATTTGCATTTCGAAATCCGCAATTTTTGACGGAAATATGGTTACCAAGCCATCAGCGCCAATACCGAAATGACGGTCACACATGGCAATTGCTGCTTGTGTATAATCATGGATTGTTGTTTTAAAACCATCAATCAGGATAAAATCGTTCCCCAGTCCCTGCCACTTAGTGAATTGCATAGTCCGCCTCCTATATTAGATCAGACCACTTCCGTATATTGGTCAAAATTGCTGTTTAGTGCATTTATTCTCTTGATAGTATACCATAGAGGCCGGGAAATGAGTATCTGTTTTCCAAGTTTGACCGGTAATTTGGAATGATGTTATACTTATGGGCGCAGGCGCCTGTTGGCGTCAAAGGAGGTTTTACTGTGAGCTTCGACGGATTTTCATTAGCACCGCTGGTGACCGAGTTAAATCGGCGTATCGCAGGCGGACGAATAGAGAAGATTTTCCAAAGTGATGAATATACACTGGTGTTTTGGATTCGCCAGTCGCAGGAAAACTTGCGACTGGTGATTTCTGCTCATCCCGTGAATCCCAAGCTTCTGCTGACGGATGCGCTGCCGGAAAATCCGGCGAACCCGCCGGCCTTTTGCATGTTGCTGCGCAAACATTTGGAAGACGGGCGCATTGCCGGCCTGGAACAATACAGTCTGGACCGGATGGTTACTTTATCGGTGGATATACGCGGCGAAGGCGGCGTGATTGTCACCAAAAAACTGGTGCTGGAATTAATGGGCAAACACAGCAACATTATTTTAGTACAGGACGCTCTGGTTCTCGATGCCATTAAACGGATCGGCGCCAGTGTCAGCAGTTACCGGCAGGTGTTTCCCGGACGGGAATATCAGTATCCCCCCGGCCAGGAGCGATTAAATCCGCTGGAAACCTCTCCTCTCGTTTTTGTTGCGGCAATGCGCCAGGATTCGCCGGATGCAGTGCTGGAGAAAGCGATTATCCGCACCGGGATCGGGATCGGACCGCAAACCGCCCGGGAGATTGTCTGGCGGGCCGGACTGCCGGGGAAAATGCCGGTGGGTCAAATGGACGATGCCGATGCGGCGGCGCTGGTTGAAGCGTTGGAGAGTCTGACGGGCCCTCTGAAAGAAGGAACGGTTCAGCCGACCGTGGTCGTGGACCCGGAAGAACGTCTGTTGGTGATGGCTCCCTATCCGGTTGGCTATCTGGGAACAAACCGGTCGATTTTGTTTCCCACGATGAACGAGCTGATGGCCTTTGGCGGACGTTACCACGCACCGCCGGCCATTCCCGGTAAAGCCAGTTTGCAGAGCGTTATTGGCGGAGAATTGAACCGGCTGCAGCGCAAAGAAAAGATCTTGCAGAAGGAACTGGCGGAATCGCAGGATGCGGATTTATACCGGCAATGCGGCGACCTGTTGATGAATAATCTGCCGTTTATTCCGGCGGGCAACGACGAAGTCCATCTGACCGACTGGTTCGCCGACGAAACGGGCAATCAGCAGATGACCATAAAACTGGATACGCTGTTAACTCCGCTGCAAAACGCCAAAAATTACTACGCACGCTATAATAAAGGCAAACGGGCCCAGGAACTGCTGGCCGTTCAGCTGCAGCAATGCAGGGAAGATCTTCAATATGTCGACAGTATCGGCGTGGCGCTGGATCATGCGGGCAATGCGGCGGAGGTCGCCGATATCCGTTTGGAACTGGTGGACGCCGGTTATGTGAAAGCGATGACCAAAAAACGGGCGGCGGTGGCGGCCAGTCAGCCGTTGACCGCCGTTACCGGCGATGGTTACGAAATAATGATTGGCCGGAACAACCGGCAAAATGACATGATCACATTTAAAAAATCCCATCATGATGATATCTGGCTGCATACTAAGGATATTCCCGGCTCGCATGTCATTTTGCGAACCGGGGGAGCGGAACCGCCGGCGGCGGCGCTGCAGGCGGCGGCGATTCTGGCGGCCTACTTCAGCAAAGCCCGGAGTTCTACCCGGGTTCCCGTGGATTATGCCCGCCGCCGGCACGTAAAAAAACCGTCAGGCGCAAAACCTGGCTTTGTGATTTACGAACATCAGACCACGCTGTTTGTTACCCCGGACGAAGAAACGGTGAAGCGCTTATTGACTTCGGACGCCAAAGGAGCCGCTGCTCCGCGTTAAGGCTTATAAGCCAAAATATTTTTATCGCGCAAAAAAAAACGAACGCCATCGGCCAAAAGAAGGCCCGCGTTCGTTTTTTATTATGACTGAAACGTCGTTTAACTTTTCCGGATAGTTTATTTTTCGGCGATTTCCCGGATGATTACCTGTTCGCTCGAATCGACAGGCATTAATTGGACACTGACGATTTCTTTACTGGAGGTGGGAACGTTTTTGCCGACAAAGTCGGCGCGGATCGGCAGTTCCCGATGGCCCCGGTCCACCAGGACCGCCAGTTGAATGGATTGTGGCCGGCCAATGTCAATAATGGCGTCCAGGGCGGCCCGGACGGTGCGGCCGGTAAACAAGACGTCGTCCACCAGCACAATTTTTTTGCCGTTGATGTTAAAAGGTATCACGGTTTCATGCACAATCGGCTGATAATCCAAAGTGGACAAATCATCACGATACAAGGTAATATCCAAATACCCTACGGGTACTTTGGAGCCTTCAATTTTTTCGATTTCCGCATTCAGGCGTTCGGCGAACGGAACTCCCCGCGTACGGATACCGACTAAAACCAAATCGGCAATCCCCCTGTTTTTCTCTACGATTTCATGAGCGACCCGGATAATGGCGCGACGGATGGCCTGCTCGTCCATTAATACGGTTTTTTCAATAAACTGGATTTTTTTGCTCATCGTGCTTTGGTCTCCCCCTCCGATTATTTTTTTGTTTGGCGCAACTGATTCCAGAGGTTTTGGAAGTCGTCCGGTATGGGTGCCGCAAAGGTCAGCTGTTCACCGGTAACCGGATGAGTCAATGTCAGTTCCGCAGAATGCAGCGCCTGACCGGCAATGGTAAAAGTATGCCGGGCTGGTCCGTATTTGGGATCACCAACAACACAATGGCCGATATATGCCATATGTACCCGGATTTGATGGGTGCGACCGGTTAACAGTTTGCATTCCACCACCGTATACTGTCCCAGCCGTTCAACAACTCGGAAATGGGTGACGGCTTCTTTGCTGTTGGTAAAGGTGACGGCCATTTTTTTCCGGTCCGCCGGATGGCGGCCAATCGGCGCGTTAATGACTCCTTTCTCCTCGATGATGTTGCCGTAAACAATGGCCAAATATTTTCTACCGGCTGTCCGGGCTCGAATCTGGTCCGCCAGATGCAAATGGGATTTATCGTTTTTGGCCACCACCATCGCGCCGGAAGTGTCCTTATCCAGACGATGAACGATGCCGGGACGAATTTCACCGCTGATCCCCGATAAATCGGTGCAATGTTCCAGTAGCGCATTGACCAGCGTTCCCTGCAAATTGCCGGCAGCCGGGTGAACCACCATACCACGGGCTTTGTTGACAACAACGATATGAGAATCTTCATATAAAATATTAAGCGGAATGTCTTCCGGCGTCAGTTCGCCGACCGGCGCAGCCGCCGGAAGAAAAATCCGCAGTACATCGTTGGCCTGTAGCCGATAGTTGGCTTTAACCGATTTATTGTTGACAGTTATTTGATGATCGGCAATCAGCTTCTGAATGTGGGAACGCGACATGTCCGTCAAATGAATCGTCAGAAAAATGTCTAAACGGCTGTCGATGCTTTCTTCCGGTTGATCTGCCATAACAAAGATTATTTCTTGGCTGTCCATATCGATGTTAAAATTCCTTTCAACGGTTTGCGGTTATTTCTCGCAATGACCTTGATCCTTATTATTGCGCGAGGAAAGAGTCATGGCGCAAATAATGCCGATAACACCGGAAACAATGGCAATATCGGCGATATTGAATACCGGCCAGATGCGAAAATCAAAAAAGTCCACCACATACCCTGTTTTTATCCGATCGATGACATTCCCTACGGCGCCGCCGGCCATTAGCGTGATTCCCCAACGCAGCAAATAATGCCCATCGGGAATTTGCCGGTAAAAGTAGATTGCGGTTCCCAGCATAATCGCCGCAATAACGACAAAGAAAAACGTCTGATTTTCCAGAATGCCAAAAGCAGCTCCCGGATTCAGCACATAAGTGATATGAAAGATATTGGCTATTACCGGTATGGATGTTCCCAAACTCATTGTTTCGCCAATATAATACTTGGACCATTGGTCCAGCGCAATAACAAAAGCAGCAATCAACACCGCAATATAACAAGGCAAAAGATTTTTCTCCTATTCCGGTAGCGCCGCTGGTTATTGCAGCGTTGACAACAACAGATGCGCACCTTTTTCGTTGGTTACGACAGGAACATTGTGAACGTCGCATACCCGCAATAAAGCACTGATGTCCGGCTCATGCGGCTGGGCCGTTAAAGGGTCCCGCAAAAAAATAACCATATCCACTTCACCGGCGGCGATTTTAGCGCCAATTTGTAAGTCACCGCCCAACGGTCCGGAAAGATACGCGGTCACCGTTAAGTTGGTATTTTCGTTGAGCAGGCGGCCGGTGGTGGCGGTAGCCAACAACTGGTGCCGCGAGAGCAGTTCTTTATGCTGTTGGGCAAACTGCAGCATTTCCTGTTTTTTTCGGTCATGGGCAATCAGAGCAATGGTTTTCATATGCATTCACCTCATTTTAATCATACCGGAATTCCCAGCAACAGTAAAGCAAAACACAGACTTGAACATTGGAGTATGACGAAAACAAACCGGGTTGCCCCGGTCTATTTTGTATTCATTCTATACCTGAAAAAATCATTGGTTTATTACAGGAAACGATCTTACGCCTGGGCCTTAATTACTGTGGCACAACGATGGCAAAGCGTGCTGTGCTCCGTATCGCTGGCGACGGTGGGACTGTAAATCCAGCAACGTTCGCATTTTTCTCCGACCGCCGGTGCGACCCGGACAGCCAGTTCCGCCTCCGCGGAACGGAACGCGTCCGCCGGGGCCGTGTCCAGGTTTTTCACCAAACGGGCTTCCGAAACAATCAGAATCGTCGCCAAATCGGTGGCCACCGGCAATAATTGGCCATACTCCGCTTCACCGGCAAAAATCTCCACGGCGGCGTCCAGAGAGTGGCCGATGGTTTTCGCCCGGCGGGCATTTTCCAAGGCCTTGGTGATTTCGCTCCGCAGCGTTAAAATCTTGCCCCACTTGTCTTCCAGGGCAGCGTCAACATGTTCCGGATGCGTAACCGGCCAGGAAGCCAATTGGACGCTTTCCGGCATATCCGAAGTTTTCGGCATGTGCTGCCAGACTTCCTCGGAAGTAAAGGTGAGCACCGGTGCTACCATAACCACGAGACTGTTTAAAATCTCATACATTACGGTTTGTGCGGCGCGGCGTTCCACGGACCCGGGGACCGCCGTATATACCCGGTCTTTTAAAATGTCCAGATAAATGGCGCTCAAATCCACCGCGCAGAAATTGTGAACCGCATGGTACAACAGATGGAAATCATAGTCGTCATAGGCCTGGGTTACTTTGGCCCGGACTTGTTCCAGCCGTAGCAGCGCCCAACGGTCGATTTCCAGCAGGTCGCCATAGGCCACGCAATCTTTCGCCGGATCAAAATCATATAGATTACCGAGAATATAACGGAACGTATTACGGATTTTACGATACACTTCCGCCAGCTGCTTTAAAATATCCTTAGAAATCCGGATATCCGCCTTGTAGTCCGCCGAGGCGACCCACAGCCGGAGAATATCAGCGCCGTATTGCGTGATTACTTCTTGCGGATAGATGACGTTGCCCAGCGATTTAGACATCTTCCGGCCATCGCCGTCCACGACAAAACCATGGGTCAGCACCGCTTTGTAGGGAGCAGTGTTGCGAGTGGCGACGCAGGTCAGCAGCGAAGACTGGAACCAGCCGCGATGCTGGTCACTGCCCTCCAGATACATATCCGCCGGCCACTGTAGTTCGGGACGCTCTTCCAGTACAGCGGCATGGCTGGAACCACTGTCAAACCATACGTCCATAATATCCGTTTCTTTGCGGAAATGCTGATGGCCGCAATGCGGGCAGGCATAATCCGCCGGTAAAATTTCTTCGGGTTGTTTAGCCCACCAGGCGTCGGAGCCTTCTTTTTCAAACAGGTCCCGGACCGCTTTGATGGTAATATCGTCGATCAGATGCTCATTGCATTTGGCGCAGTAAAAAATTGGAATGGGCACGCCCCAGACCCGCTGACGCGAAATGCACCAGTCCTGGCGGTCCGCAACCATGTTATGAATGCGTTCTTCACCCCAGGTAGGAATCCAGCGAACGTTTTTAATCGCCGCCAAAGCTTCTTGACGGAATCCTTCCACCGAGGCAAACCATTGTTCGGTGGCGCGATAAATAATCGGGCTTTTGCATCGCCAGCAATGGGCATACTGATGTTTTAGCGTTCCTTTGCCCAATAAGGCGCCTTGCGCCGCCAGCTCTTTAATGACCGGTACATTGGCGTCTTCTACGGACATGCCTTCGAATTTGCCGCCTTCCGCGGTAAAATGGCCGCTATGGTCCACCGGATTGATAATTGGCAGATTGTATTTGACGCCGATTTCAAAGTCTTCCTGGCCATGGCCGGGAGCGGTATGAACGCAGCCGGTGCCTTGCTCCAGCGTGACATGTTCTCCCAATACGATCGGAGATTCACGCTCCAGAAACGGATGAGAGAAAATAGCGCCTGACAAGGTTTCGCCCTTCATGGTGGACAAAATCTTGTAGCTTTCAATTTTATTGGCGCTGGCCACCTCGGCGATCCGTTCGGACGCCATGAGGTAGACTTCGTCGCCGACTTCCACCCAGGCATACTCCAGCTCCGCGTGAACGGCGATAGCCACATTGGCCGGCATGGTCCAGGGAGTCGTCGTCCAAATAACCGCAAACACTTTCTCCGGGGAAATTCCCTGGGGCAGAGTGCCTTTGTCGTCAATCAGCGGAAACTTTACGTAAATAGAATGGGATTTCTTCTCGGCGTATTCAATTTCCGCTTCCGCCAGGGCCGTTTCACAGGAAGTGCACCAGTAAACGGACTTCAGACCTTTATAGATATAGCCTTTTTTCGCCATTTGACCAAAAACGTCAATCTGACGGGCTTCATATGCCGCTTTTAAGGTAATATAAGGATCTTCCCAGTTGCCGCTGACGCCCAGACGTTTAAAGTCTTCCCGCTGCATGTCCAGACATTTCAGCGCGTAATTCCGGCATTCCCGCCGTAATTCCAGCGGATCCAGCTGATGCCGGTTCAGACCCAAAATTTTGATCGCCGCATGTTCAATCGGCATGCCATGCGTATCCCAGCCAGGAACATAAGGAGAATCAAAACCCTGCAGGGATTTATATTTAATAATAATATCCTTAAGGATTTTATTTAACGCCGTGCCAATGTGAATATTGCCGTTGGCATAGGGAGGTCCGTCATGCAAAATAAATTTTGGTTTGTTTTTGCTGCGTTCCAGCTTTTTTTCATAGGTTTTTTCACGGGCCCAGTATTCCAGCATCTGCGGTTCCCGTTCGGGCAGATTGGCGCGCATGGCAAAATCCGTCTGCGGCAGATTCAGCGTTTTGCTATAATCCAAAATAACACCTCCAAAAATAATATGCCCTAATCCCGAAGGGACGAGGGCATTTCCTGTACTAATCACCCTAATGACCGCTCAGGTCGCTGGCAGCGCTAGCGAATGCCGGGCATGACCTGTTCCACAACGTACAATTATTATACAAACAATTGCAATGATAGTCAAACGAAGTCTTTGAAACGAACGAGTTTATCTATCATCTTCGTCGGCGTTATCCAGCATACTCAGTTGTGCCTGCAGTAACGTACGCATCCTGGTGCGAAAAACTTGGGCCTGTTTCTGTATTTCCTCATATTCCGCCGCCATATTGCGCACTTTGGCTGTAGCGTCTTCCAGCATACGCTGGGCGCGAATTTCCGTTTCTTTATGCAGCAGCTCAGTTTCCCGTTTCGCGTTAAGCTTTACTTCTTCTGCAGTTTCCTGTGCAATGACCAGTGTGGTATGTAGTGTATTTTCCATATGCTGATAATGTTCCAACTTGCTATTGAGGCGTTCTACGGTTTCGCGCAGTTCGATATTTTCCTGGTAGTTGCTTTCATAGTCTTTTACCACTTGATCCAGGAACTCATCCACTTCTTCTTCGTTATAACCCCGGAAACTGCGTTTGAATTCTTTGTTGTGAATGTCTAAGGGTGTTAACATATACGCATACCACCTCTACACTTTTCTATTTATCTCGCGAATGCCACATTTAAATGATATTGCGATAAGCACCTGAACTAAAGATAACGCTTCAACAGGACACTGAAACGGCCTTTTTTTGTTTGTCCCGGTATGTCACAAATCTCCACGCGTCCCCGGCCCCGCATGGAAATGATATCTCCAACTTTTACGGTCTGAGCAGCGTTTTTTGCATCCTGCCAGTTAACTTTCAACTTGGCGGCCGCAATTTCATCACCCATCTTGGTGCGGGAAACGCCAAAACCAGCGGCGGCAATCGCATCCAGTCGCAAGGAAGCCACTGTGGACCGTATCTCTTTTACCTTTTCCTCCCGTGGCGCAATGTCGGTCAAAGAAACCGGACTTATGCTGATAACAGCCTGCCCCACGGAGGTCAAATTTTGCGCTACAAAAGCAGCCATACTGCTATCCAGAACGATTTGGCTGGTAGAACCGCTTAACATGATATCTCCGGTAATTTCCCGCTTGATTCCCAAACCCATCAATGCTCCCAGTACATCCCGGTGGGTAAGATGGTAATAACGTTCGTCCCAGGATAATTGAAGCGCGGAAAGTTGATAATCGATTTGATCATGATTTCCTGAAAAATCATCGGAGATAAAGGCAACTTTGACCCGCTCCGAACCGCTGTAGCCTCCATTCGTCGCCAGAATCAACTGGGGATAATGGGCGACAATGGTTTCTGCAATGCTCAAACCGTGCGGATCGACAAATTCGCTGATCCGGTATTTGCGGCTTTTAATGGCCACCTCGGCCAGATCCAGCAGACGAGCCGCCAATTCGCCGTCATCGTTGGCGCGATAATAACGCAATATCTTCTCGCGCTCACTCATCCTTTTTTACCCATTTCACGGGAACGGTTCGTTGCGGCGACCACCGCGTCAATCAGAGCCGCCCGGACTCCGTTTTGCTCCAGCACATGAACCCCGGTAATAGCGGTTCCTCCGGGCGAAGTGACCATATCCCTCAACTGGGCGGGATGCTGGCCTGTTTCCAAAACCATTTTAGCGGCACCAAACAATGTTTGGGCCGCAAGCAAAAGCGCCGTCTGACGGGAAAAGCCCACCCGTACACCGGCGTCTGATAAGGCATCAATTAACATAAAAGCATATGCCGGACCACTGCCGGATAATCCGGTTACCGCATCCATCAGTTCTTCTCCCACCGTGACGACTTTACCAACGGAAGCAAGAATGGTGGAAACCATTTCGCCGATTTGCGGCGAGGCGTATTTTCCCAGCGCCAGCGCGGACATTCCGGAACTTACCGCCACCGGCGTGTTGGGCATCACGCGGATAATGGGAACCCCGGGCATTTTACCCTGCAACGTGGCCAGTGTAACACCGGCGGCCACTGAGACCACCACGGTTGATTTCGCCACCACCGGAGCGATGGTGTCCAAAACCTCGTTGATGACCTGGGGTTTTACGGTCAGGAATAAAACATTCACCTTTTTAGCCAGGTCCAGGGTTTCATTGGAAACACCTACCTGATACTGAGACGCCAGATATTCCAGACGTTCGTTTGAAACATCGGCTACCATAATTTGCGACGGGGCAACCAGGCTTACTTTCAGGATTCCGCGTACTAATGCTTCGGCCATAGCTCCGCCGCCGATAAAACCAATTTGTTGATCTTCTAGCATACTACCTCCCGGCGGCCACTTCCTCAAAAAGAAATTTTGCGGAGTTGTCCTCCTGTTTTCTTGTGTTTATATTGGTTTACCTCTGCATTCAATGAACAATCAGCGGCCGCCCCAGGGCAGCACATTGTCCAGATCAGCTTCTCTGGTATTGTAAGCAACATCAACATTACTGGGCGCACAAAGGAAAATATGATGTCCCACTTTTTGAATGGTACCGTTTAATGCATAAGTGGTGCCGCTGATAAAATCAATCATCCGTTTGGCAATATCCGAGTCGGTATTTTCCAGATTGACCACCACCGGTTTGCGCAATTTCAAATGGTCAGCGATGGTTTGTGCGTCGTCAAAACTGGCGGGTTCCACCACCACCACCCGAACTTGCCGGTGATCCCGGCCTTCGCTTTTGGTCTGAACCGTGGACAAACTGACAACGTTATTGCTGCCGGACGTTCTCCGATTGTTTTTCTGATCTGGTTCTTCCTGGCGCGGACGTTCCTCTTCCGCCTCCACCGTTTCAAACAAGCCCAGTCCACCCCAGATTTTTTCCATAATCTTCATTACTGGCTACTCCCCTTCCTGGTTAACGCATTCCAAAGATACCCGTTCCTACGCGAATCATGTTCGCGCCTTCTTCCACTGCAACCATATAATCGTTGGTCATTCCCATGGACAACCACTGGATCGTTGTATTCGGCAGACGTAAAGCCTGCAATTCGCCAAATATATTATATAATCCCCGGAAGACAGGACGCAAGTCCTTTGGGTCCTCTAAATATGGGGCAATAGTCATAAGTCCGCATAAATGTAGATGTTCCTGGCTGCTGATCAGCTTGGCCAGAGCATGAATAATGTCTTGACGGGGCGGGATTCCGTATTTTGAATCTTCACTGGCTACATTGACTTGCAGCAATACATTTTGCCGCTTACAAATTTTTGCCGCTTGCAAATTCAGTTCCAAGGCCAGCCGTTCACTGTCCACCGAATGGATCAAATCGAACAGGGTCACTGCCTGACGGGCTTTATTGGTCTGAAGATGGCCAATCAGATGCCATTCCAGTTCCGGGTTAAGCTGCGGTTTTTTCTGGACGGCTTCCTGAATTCGATTTTCACCCACAGCGACAATGTTCTCCGCAACCGCTTCCCGGATTCTTTCCACGGACTGGGTTTTGGTCACGACAATTAATTTTACCTCGTCGCCGGTGGCGAAGGCTTGACCCCGGCGGTTATAAACGGCCTCAGTAATGTTTTGACGAACCTTTTGTAAATTTTCAGCAATGGTCATATGGCAACCTCCTGTTTGATATCATTATTCGCTTTGTATCAGCCTTTTCCTTTTATTTGCTGAAAATTTGACCAAAAAATCACAATTAATTCCTGAAAATCGAAAAAAATGGCGACGCCGGTCAAATATCAACCGGTGACGCCATTTTACCAATAGGCTGTTTACGGATTTACCGTTTCCTTATAAACCTGCTTACCATCTTTCATTTCGATAATAACAGCGCCTTTGACAGCGTCATGCGTATCGTTCAGGGTCAGTTTACCGGCGGCTCCGGTGAAATCTTTGGTTGCGGCCAGTGCTTCACGGATTTTAGCTCCATCCGTGCTGTTGGCGCGTTTGATGGCGTCCACCAAAACATAAGCGGCGTCATAACCTAAAACAGCCATGGCATCCGGCGTTTGACCATATTTCTTTTTGTAAGCGTCCACAAAAGCTTTGGAAGCCGGGCTGGTATCTTCGACAGAATAGTGATTGGTAAAGAATGTATTATTCAATGCCTGCGGACCGCCAATTTCTGCTAACTTGGGCGAATCCCAGCCGTCACCGCCGACAATCGGAGCAGTGATTCCCATTTCACGAGCCTGTTTGATGATTTTGCCCACTTCTTCATAATAACCGGGGATATAAAGGATTTCCGGATTCAGGGCTTTGATTTTTGTCAGGATGGTTTTGAAATCCTGATCTTTCTGCAAATAGGCTTCTTCGCCAAGAATGGCGCCGCCGCCTTTAGTAAAGGCCGCTTTAAAGAACTGCGACAAACCTTTGCTGTAATCACTGGAATTATCAATCATGATTACTGCGTTTTTGGCATTCAGTGATTTCAGGGCGAAGTTGGCGCCCACAGTTCCCTGGAAGGGATCAATAAAGCAGACGCGGAAAGTATAATCTTTCGCTTTGCCGGTTTGTTCATTCACCGTTACTTTAGGGTTGGTGGTCGCTGCGGCCACAAACGGAATTTTATTGGCTTCCGCTACTGTTGATCCGGCAATACCGTTGGAGCTGGTAGTGAATCCGGTAACAGCAACAACTTTATCCTGGTTGATAACCTTGGTCATCGCGTTGGAAGACTCCGAGGGCTCGCCTTTATTGTCGGCGACAACGATGGAAATTTGTTTGCCCAGCACGCCGCCTTTGGCGTTAATTTCCTCAAACGCCATTTTGGCGCCATTGGCAGCAGCGGTGCCAAAAGAAGCGGTATTGCCGGTTAACTCATAAACGACACCAATCTTGATGTCTTTGCTGTCGCTGGTGGCGGATTTTCCGTCACCGCCGCCACAGCCGGCAGCCAGAGCGGTTACCATTAACAGCATTGCCAGCAGAGCCGTGAACTTCATGTTTCTTTTTGTGAACATTCAAGATTCCTCCTCCAATTTTACTAAAGCCGATTACCTGGAAAGATCGCCAATCATACGCGCCTTCTTGCTGTGTCGGATCACCACCACCCTTCATGGGAAGCCTTTCATTAAAAAAAGTGCTTCTTTGCCTTCCGAACTAAAGCAGTTTACTCTCAAAATAAAACGAAAAGCCTGCTCACAACAAATGGGGCTGATTCACCTCATTGATGCAAGCAAGCTACATTGCTCATTCGGACTCTGCCGGTCCGTCGTTTATACAGTTATCATATTTACTTTTGTCC
>DATMYQ010000368.1:0-5136 GCA_035560935.1 Patescibacteria group bacterium
AGTTACATTATCAGACAGGATCATTGAAAAAATATCTGCTTTTTTTCTTCCTGCCGTTTTATTTGTATCCTTTTTCATTTCCATTTCGTCTAAGAAAGCAAAAGGAGGTGAAAAAATGAGTATGGATAACAAGACCACCGCATTGATCGCTGTTGGTGTTTCAGTAGGAGTCAATTGTCAGCCCTGTCTGGATTATCATTCAGAAAAAGCCCGGGAATACGGCGCCAGCGATCAAGAAATTCAGACCGCGATCAATGTGGGCAAAACAGTCAAAATGGGATCCGCCTATAAAATGGATCAATACGTTAATATTTTGCTGGGAATAAAAGCATCTCCCGCTGAAACCGGCGGAGGATGCAGTTGCGGTTGTTCTTCCTGCTGATCGCACTCTTTGCACAAAAGTCTGGCTCTATATCCAATTTCCCCATTGTCGGAAAAATCAACTTCTCAATTCCGGAGAAAACCTCATGACATGAAACTATTCTTTCTGCTGCGGTACTCCCACCCAAGCACACCCCCCGCAAAATTATCGGTGTGAAAAGTACCGTACGAAATTAACTCCGGATACCACGCAAGCTGGACAACACGGTTACTATCTCATCGAAAATGTGGAAATTGACCCAGAAAAACGGAATGCCCATTACTACCTGATACTCAAAGAAAACGAACTGGCCTCCCACAGGATGCGCGGGCCGGTGTAACGTTTTGGGAGGTGCTTTTATGTGTTGGATGAACACCGTTGCATCCGGATGTTTTAGCGGTAATTTCTGGTTCCTGCCGTTATGCTTCGCACTGCTGCTACTTTTGCTTATCTTTTTTTGCTTTAGCCGGCGCTGGGTTGGTTTTCACAAAATGTGCTGCCCATCGGCTCCCCCTGTATCTCCTCCTGATCTGATACGGGAAGTCAGTAATTTGCGCCAGGAAATCGAAATATTACGCCGGGATATTGCCACCCACAAAAATGAAAGAGAGGTATAAAATTCATGAGCCTTAGCAACCAAATCAAAGAATTAATCGCGATCGGCGCCTCTGTGACTGCCAACTGTCAGCCCTGCATCCAATATCATTCTGCCAAAGCCCGGGAACTGGGACTCGATGATGCGGAAATCCGTGAAGCGGTTAATATGGGCAAAACAGTGCGCAAAGGCGCCGCCGCCCATATGGACAATCACATCAACGCTCTCAACGGACAAAGCTGCGGATGCGGCGCCAATCCCTGCGCACCCAATCCGTGCGCCGAAACCGGCAGCACCGGATCATCCTGCTGCGGTTAAGTCAACATCCAGATACTCGTTTAAAACAAAAACAGTCCATCATTCGCTTTATCCAGGCGATCGAAGGGCTGTTTTTATTATTGGTGTTAACACCATTGTTTTATTTATTACCAGTCAGTCCAGCCCTCATTGACCCGCGACCGGCTCTCGCAATTGACAGCAATTACCTTTTGAAGCAGTCGCACATGCCGCATTTTCCCGTTGAGACCGCACCTGAATCAATTCCCCCACAATGCTCACCGCCAGCTCCTCCGGCGTTTCCGCACCAATATTGGTGCCAATCGGCGCATAAACCCGCGCCAGGCGTTCTTTGTCACAACCTTGGCGGGTCAATTCTCCAAAAACTTTGTCGCGTTTGCTCCGGCTGCCAATCATGCCGATATAAGCCGCCGGAGTGTTCAATACCTGCTCCAAAATCACCCGGTCGTACAAATGTCCCCGGGTTACAATCACCAGATAGCTGTTTTCGTCAAACGGCAATGAAGGTAACTGGTCAAAAGATTCAATCACCGCAACCTGTTCCACATCCGGAAAACGCTGACGATTTGCATATTCCGCCCGGTCATCCAGCACCACGGCCCGAAAGCCCACCGTTTCACTCAGCGGCGCAATACGCCGCGAAAGGTGACCCGCACCAAAAATATACACTGTAGCCGTCGGACGCAACGGTTCTACCAAAAAGCGCTGATCACTGACGACTTCCGCATGAATGGCAATTTTAGCCGGGCCAGCGATCATTTTTTCCAAAATATAGGGATCGCAGTGCATCACCCCCGTCATCGTCCCATCGGGTCGGATCACACACTGGTCACGGCTCGGTTCTCCCGCTTCGTTTTTTCCCAGCCGGGTGACCAGCCAGGCTTTTTCTTTGCCCGCCAAAACAGAGGCAGCAGTCTCATAAACTTGCCGGTTATTCTCAGCGGCGGCGTCAAGAAAATCGAGGAGCAGCTCCCCTTTGCCCCCACAGATCATATCCATGGCCGCAACATCCGTTCCGGTCAGGTCAAAAGACTGGATGAGTGATTGGCGGCTGACAAACAGGCTTTGCGCCATGCGTATCGCATCACCTTCCAAGCGTCCCCCGCCCACCGTACCGATAATTTCGCCGGAACTTTTCACCGCCATTTTAGCTCCCGAAGTACGGGGCGCGGAACCGGTTCTGTCAAACAGGGTAACCAACACGACGTTTTCACCATTCTTCAATAATTCCGCTACTTCCCGGTAAAACCTGACCATTCGTTTACCCCTCCCTTAGCCACGGATATTATTCTCTGTCATCCCGTCAGGCAGTATCTATGTAGTCTTTTCCCGGGGATCCTTTTCTTCGCAGGCCAGTTCGTTCCGCTCATCCCAGTAAAAATTGCAGCGACCCGCCAGCGCCTGGCGCAACAGCGCCCGGCCCCGGTGCAAGCGAACCTTGACATTGTCCAATGTGACACCAAGAATTTCAGCAATCTCCCGGTTTTTCAATCCTTCCATCTCACTCAGAACAACCACGGTCCGGTATTTTTCCGGCAACGCATCCACCACACTCCGGATACAGCGGTTCATTTCCCGCCGGACCACACGCCCTTCCGGCTGGGAAATTTTCCGGCCTTCTCCGAAAGTTTTTTCCGCATGCAGCAACTCGCCGGCATCTGTCAGCGGAACGGAACTGCGGTCAACCGTTGCGGTGGATCCAGTCTGCCGCAACCGGTCCGTGACAGCATTGGTGGCGATCCGATAAATCCAGGTGGAAACCTTCGCTTCCTGACGAAAGCGGTCCATATTGGCCGCCACTTTCAAAAAAACCTCCTGGGTAATGTCTTCCGCATCCCGTCCGTTCAGCAACCGCCCCACATACTGATGAATCCGGGGCCAGTATGTTTCGTAAAGGGTGTCAAAATTCAACTGATCCTGTTGATATACTGTCGCAACCGTCTCCGTGAGTTGATCTTTCACCACAATCCCTCCGCCGGCTCATGGCCATTTTTTTATCGACAGAGACCGCATCCTTTGGGAATCTCTTGCAGCCTGACCGCATCCGCAGCCAATACCGGATAAACCGCGGACCGTTCCGCGATGAGAGCAATCACCCCTTCCGTGACAGGGCTGTCCAACACCAACCGGTAAAACACCCATTGCCCCCGGCGTTCATCCTTTACCAGACCCCGGTCCCGTAACTTCGCCAGTTGCTGTGACACTTTGGGCTGCGGCAGTTCCAACACTTCACACAATTCACATACACAAAGTTCCCCCGCCCGGAGCAGTACAACAATACGTAACCGGGTTTCATCGGCCAACAGCTTGAAAAAATCGGCAAGATCGACAATACCAGACAAAAACATCCGCCTCCTATGAAACGGCAGTAACCGTAGCGTTCTCCCGCTACGGCATCTGCCAGTCACTTTTTCTCTTTATATATTCATATATCTGCATATTACTATGCGCCGATCAAGCTGTCAATCCCGTCAACTTGCTATATTCTCAAGGAGAGCGGCACCCGATCCAATTATTGTACCATTTTTTTCAGACACATTCTGCAAACCGAGCAAGCCTCTTGCAGGGAACTATTCAGCAAACCCGCCGGTAATTCCGATCGTTCAATCATTTCAAACCCGAACGGTTTCAGATAATCGGCCGCCGTGTCTGTCAGCAGATATATTTCCCGTAAGTCCCGCTTTTTTGCCTCCGTCAGCGCGTTTTTTACCAACGCAGCGGCCACACCTCTCCCTCTCCATTCCGGCGCTACCGCCAATGACCGCAGCACTCCCTGACGACCATTAACCGTTAAACCAATCACACCCAGAATATCCGGCGATGTGGTTCCGGTCATCACCCAAAAGTCATTAATCCGCGCTTCCACGCCGCAGGTAGTTAAGCCCGAATTCTGCAATAATGACATAATACCCGCCCCGTCGCCAACCTGGGCCTGACGCAGGACGCTTTCGGCTGATTGCAAAAGTTTTCTCGGCTTACGGGCCCGGATAAAGGCACTGACCAAAGCTCCCGGCAAAACTGTTTTTTCCTCGGCGGTCAAATTCAGTCCCAGGGCCGCTGCTTCATTGATGTCATAAACGCGGGTGACCTGTACTTCAATGTCCCGGAACCCAGCCTTGGTCAACTTCCCCCGGTACTCGGCTTCTGAGAGCGCGCCGGCAATACAGCCGGCCCACGCGGTCAGACTTTTTCTGATCCGCTCGGGCAATTCTTTCGTGACAACGATATCCGACACGGCCAACCTTCCCCCCGGCCGCAACACCCGGAAAGCTTCTCTCAGCACCTGGTCCTTGTCACCGGACAGATTGATGACGCAATTGGAAATAATCACATCCACCGCGTCTGCCGGTAACGGGATCTCCTCGATATGCCCTTTCAGAAATTCAGCATTTTCCACTCCTGCCGCCTGTTGATTTTTTCGGGCTTGTTCCAGCATTTCATCGGTCATGTCCAAGCCGTAAGCTTTGCCGCCGACCCCGACCCGCCGGGCCGACAACAGCACGTCCAATCCTGCGCCGCTTCCCAGATCCAGCACCCGTTCGCCGGCGTAGAGTTCCGCCAGCGCGGTCGGATTACCGCATCCCAGTGATGTCCCCAGCATATCTTCCGGTAGCCCGCTTACCTCTTGACTCCCATATAAACCACCGGTAACAGGATTGGCCGCTGCTTTACCGGCGTCACCACAACAGCCGCCAGTTGCCGAGCCACAACCGCAGCCTGTCTTTTTAGTAATAAACCCCGCATATTTTTCTTTAACCGCTTCTCTTAATTCATTCATTGTATCGCCCCCTCTTTCTGCTTTCATTGTACATTAAAACTATTGTATTATGCAACTATAATTTTCATTTATTATTTTTTATTTTCTCACAAGAACAGTCGTGGT
>DATMYQ010000369.1:0-8529 GCA_035560935.1 Patescibacteria group bacterium
GGTATAATCAGTGGGAACTTATTAGGGACTTGGCACTGCCAAGAGGTAAATAGCCAGGGAGGCGGATAGAAATGACAGGTAAAATCAAACGCAACTTATTAAGAAAAAGAAATAAACTATTAACAAATCTATCAATTGCGCTGATTGTAACAACAACTTCATGGGGATCTGTGTACGCCATACCGGTAAATAAGGACGCCACCGGCGCCACCGTTACGAAGTCAGACAATCAGCTTATCGTCAATCAGACGGCTAAAAACGCCATGTTGAACTGGAATAGCTTTAATATTGCCGCCAACGAAAAGGTCACCTTCAACCAGCCGGGTACCTCAGCCGTTGCCTTCAATAAAATTTTGGACAACAATGCTTCGCAAATCATGGGGCGGCTCAGCGCCAACGGCCATATATTCCTGCAAAATCCCAACGGCATCGTATTTGCCCCGGGAGCTAAGGTGGATGTGGGCGGACTGGTGGCTACCACTCTGCAAACGAAAATAGACATGGCCGGCGATAGCGCAACCTACACCATAGCCAGCGGCGCCGGCGGGAAAATCATCAATAACGGCGATATTATCGCCCGGAACGGCTATGTGTCTTTGCTTGCGCCGCAGGTGGAGAACTATGGAAATATTAATGCTGCGAAGGGAATCAATATTAATACCGGCGTAAAATTGGTATCTTACGATCTCATGGGCGACGGAAAAGTGACGTTGAAACTGAACGGCGTCAATCTGGCCAACACCGCCGGCATTAACGAGGCCAACACCCTGTCTGCGCTGGATGGAATGGTCGTTTTGGGCGGCACACTGACTGCCGGCCAGGCTTATGCCGCCGACGGCAGTCCAGCCGGCGTCAACCCCAGCGCCAGAAATGAGATCTATGGCAAGGGCATAGTGGCCAACGGCGAAATAGTAAACTTAGGCGGCGGCAATTCGACCATTAACGCAACCGGCAGCGCTTTGCTTCTTTATGGCGCCGACTTGCGGCAAACGGGCAAGACCAGCCTGACTACCGGCGAATATTTTATGAATTCGTCATTGTTCAATAACCCGAAAACCGGCCTTACCATTAGTGGCGGCAAACAATTGGTTTCCGGCAATGGACTGGTTAAACTGCCTAACGGCAACCTGGTGATATACGATCCGGCCTGGAGCGGTAATAGAGGAATGGCGTCTTTTATCAACCTGAACAATCTTTCCGGCAATCTGTTGGGTATATCCTCCGCCAATAGCCTCGTCGGAACCTACGGCGGGGATAAAGTATCCTCCGGCGGCATAGTAACGGTCGGCACCGGCGGCAATAACTATCTGGTCGTCAGCCCCTACTGGCAGGCTGCGCCAAACGACAACCGGGGAGCGGTGACTTGGGCGAGCGGCGCTAAGGGTATCGCCGGAACCATATCGGAAAATAACAGCCTGGTGGGAAGCACGCGGGACGACCAGATCGGCTCCAATGGAATCTACGTGTTCAAAAACGGCAATTATTTGGTGCTCAGCCCGAACTATGACTATCAAATCCCGGGGGCGTCGGTGATTGACTGCGGGGCCATCACCTGGGGGGACGGTAATCAGGGTGTGCTTGGAACGGTCGATGCTTCGCAGAACAGTTTGCTGGGCGCGTTTGGTACCGATAGTTCACGCAAAGAAGGAGACAAAATTGGACAGGATACGACGATAAACACCGGAGCGTATGTTAACGTATACAAAAGCAATGACAATACTATCAACAACAACATCGCCATGAAGCCGAACACCCGGCTGCATGGCGGGATCGTCGAATTCAACAATGGCGACTACGCTATTGACATGCCGGATTGGAACGGTGGAACCGGGGCCGTTGTGTTTGCCAAAAGCACGGAGCCGTTGCAGGGACGTGTCAGCACAGGAGCCAACGGCAATGCCCTGGGCGGATTCTATGCCGCCAAAGATTATGCCAAAGATCCGCAGCAAGACAGGCTAAACGGACTGGATGCGTCAATTACTCCGGTCAATACCGGTGATCAGTTCGGTTCCGGCGGCATTATTGAATACAACGGAAAATATATCATTTTAAGTCCCAATTGGGGCAATGGCCGCGGCTTGGTCAGCCTATTGGACAATAGCTGCACGGGAACGACGACTTATAACAATGTGCTGGTAAAAAACTATAAAGATGCGAACTGGGTCGGCCAAAACGCCTCCATATATGCTGGCGTTTATCCCAATTCTTTTGTCGGATCCGGCGGATTGGCCGATCTGGGTAACGGCAAACTGGCTATTCTTAGTCCACAATATACATACATTGACAAAATAGAAAAAACACTGGCCGCCGATTACAAACAAAATATTTTTACCAGCTTTGATTTCGGGAAAATCACCGAGAGCACCATTAATTCGTTTATCGAACCGCAGAAAGGGATTCCCACCTTGATTGGCACTCTTGTCGGCGGTTTTCAGAAGTTTTATGTGTCGAGCCAGGACAAAACCAATCTGGTAACGGCAGCGCTGAGCAATGCCGGGGCGGTGACCGTCGTGGACGTCGCCAAAAAGTCAACGACTCCGCTTGTGAACACAGTGAACAGCCTGATTGGAGCCGGCACGGGCGAAAACTTCGGGTCGCAGGTAAAAATACTGTCCAACAATAATATGCTGGTGGCTGATCCCACCTGGGACGGAAACCGGGGCGCTTTGGCGTTCATCAAAAGAGATGACCCGGCGGTTGGTAATGTATCGGAAGCCAACAGTCTGGTCGCGCATCGGCAAGATGATCGCCAGTTGTTCGGTAAAAAAATCCGTGTTGCCGATATGAATCTTATTAATGACATTACGTATGTATTTGAAGTCGGCAATAGTAACTATTTATTGCTTAGTCCGAATTATACCATTGACCATCTGCGCGATAACAATCCATTGTTAGGACATGAATACATTGACGCCGGAATCGCCGTGTGGGGGAATGGAACGAAAGGCACAATCGGAAGTTTGCAATACGGTTTCGGCAATTTTGATTTTCGGCCGAGAAATTTTTATTCCACGAATATTGAAAGTAATCGGGCGATATTAACCCCGCTGCTTGAGTTCAAGGCCGTGAAAAACTTTGCTGTCAATAAAGCAGTGCAGGTGAACCGCGATGGTTCTTACGATATCATTAACTGGAATTATGACGGCGGCCGGGGTTCACTAACAATCCATGCCGATGGAAACCGCCCGTTGGTTGGTATGGTGCCGAAAAATTACACTTGGAAAGTATCGCCGCAAGCGATGGCCGACGGACAGGATTTGCTCGACTCGCGGGACAAACTGGATCAGTATGCCGACTCCAGTCTGGAATCAACTGAACAAATGCGGGAAGAAGGCAGCAAGGCTGTGGATAAAGTGCAAAATAATCCTGTCGCCAACCAGGGCAATATTATCGTAGATTCCGCCATAATAGCCGGAGAAAACAACCCGCCGGGAAATTTAACGAAATAGGGTCCGGTTTTTATTCGGTTGGTAAAAATACATGTTCTAAGAATGGAGATAACAGTGATTAAACGTTTATGTGCTCTTTTTCTTCCCGCTCTATTGGTGACGGTGCTGGCAACTTCCAGCGCCGCTGCCGAACCGCCGACCGCCGGGGATGCTCTGCGGCAAGCCCAGGAAAATAAAGTGCAATTACCAAAAAAAGATTCGCGGGATGCGATTGAAAGTAATATCAAGGATATTCCCCAGAACGATGACCGAAAAAAAGAGGATACGACCATCCTGGTCAATGAATTTCGTTTGGAAGGACAAACCATCTATACTGCCAGTCAGCTTTTACCGCTGATTAACGAGTATAAAGGAAAAGAGTTGACCCTTGCCCAAATGCGGGAAGCGGCCGCTAAAATCTCTAATTTCTATCGGCAGCACGGTTATGTTGCGGCGATAGCCTATTTGCCGGCGCAAAAAATGGAAAACAATATATTGACGATTAAGATTATGGAAGGCCGGTATGGCAACATCGCCGTCAATAATCCGTCCCGGCTGAACCCAGCGATTTTCCATTCTTACTTTCAGGATATCCAAACAGGCACTGTGGTTAATATCAATCAACTGCAGTCGGCGATCCTGCAGATTGATGATTTGAACGGAATTGAAACCAAATCCATCTTAAAACCCGGTGCGCAAGCCGGTGAAGTGGATTTGGATCTGAGCCTGAACGGGACCAAACCGTTATCCGGCTACCTTCAGTTTACTAACAACGGCAACGACTATACCGGTAAAAACCTGGCAGGATTCGGTGTAAGTATCAACAATATGCTGCATTACGGGGACATACTGTCATTTTCCGGACTGGCCGGTTTATCCGCTGACTCGAATGGCAAAGAAATTAATAACGGCTCGGTGAATTATCAGTTGCCGACAGCAATCCGCGGTCTGTCGCTGGGCATCGGCTACTCCAAGTTAAACTACCAATTGGGAGACGAATACGAAACGCTTGGCTATAACGGTATAGCCAAAATCTTTAGTCTCTCCGCCAAGTATACCTTAAAACGCAGCTACCGCCAAAACAGTGCCCTGCAGTTGATTTATGAAGACAAACGCCTGACCGATAACGTCGATTCACAATATAGCAGCACAAGCAAAAAAGATAAACTGTTCACTTTGGGTTATTCAGGAAACTTCCGCGATGACAGAGGAATGACAGCCTATAGCCTGAATATCGGCATGGGAAATCTGGATTCCCCTTACGATACCAATGCGACGAACGGTCATTTTATCAAATATAATTTAGAACTTGTCCGCTATCAAACCCTGACTGACCGGCTGGCTGTTTACGGATCGGTTAAAGCCCAATGGGCCAATAAAAATATGGATTCGTCGGAGAGATTCTCACTGGGGGGCATGAACGGCGTACGTGCTTATCCAATCGGACAAATATCCGGCGACGAAGCTACTCTGGCCAGCCTGGAACTGCGCTACAGCTTGCCTGTTCCCAAAGGAAACAGTCTGCAGGCTGTAGCCTTCTACGACACCGGGCGGGTGAAAATCAACAAAGACCCCAGCATTACCGGCACAGAAGATCAAAACACTGTGTCCCTGGACGGTGCCGGAATAGGTCTTATCTGGAACAAAGGAAACACATTTTCTTTCAAAGTCAGCTATGCCTGGAAACTCGGCAATGAGCAGGCAATCGATGGTAAGAATGGACGGCTTTGGGTGGAAACGGTAACCTGCTTCTAAGACGGTATGAGAGGTCGGGAGCTAATCGTTCCCGCCTCCTCGATTACCGTTTGAAAAAACGTCGAATTTCATCCGGAGATTATTTTATGAGGGAAAAAACCAAAATGATCAAAACCGATTCTTTTTGTCGTTGATATGTTATCCTAAAACTGCAAACAACTTTCAGAATTCACTGGAAAGTGTGCAGGAATTCAAAAATCAAGACGAAAGAGAGGGTTTGGTTATGCCATTATTATCAATTTGTGGTTTTGCAATGGTTGCGATCTTTATGTATCTCATTATGTCCAAACGGTTGTCCGCCATGGTGGCGCTGATTGCCGTACCGATTATTTTCGGTATTTCCCTCGGATTTCAACCGACACTGGGAAAAATGATGATGGACGGGGTCAAACAAGTGGCGCCGACCGGTATCATGATCTGCTTTGCTATTTTATATTTCGGTATTATGATTGACGCGGGAATGTTTGACCCGCTGATCAAGGCGATTCTGCGGTTTGTCAAAGGGGATCCGGTGCGGATTGCCATTGGCACTGCGGCGCTGGCGGCGCTGGTATCGCTGGACGGCGACGGTTCCACCACGTATCTGGTGACCACCACCGCGATGCTGGGAGTGCACCGGGCCGTGGGCATGAATCCGATGATTCTGCCGGCGGTGACGATTCTGCTGAACAGCGTTATGAACATTATTCCCTGGGGCGGCCCTACCGGACGGGTATTGGCCTCACTGAAAGTGGAATCCGGTGACGTGTTTGTGCCGATGATTCCGGCGATGGTTCTGGGCGTGATCTGGGTATTGTTCCTGGCGTATCGCTGGGGCAAACAGGAGCGGGTACGGTTGGGCATTATCGATTTGGACCATGCCCAAATGGCGATCGAAAATCATGACGCCGAAGTGGAAGCACTGAAACGGCCGGAAAAATTCTGGATCAACATTGCGCTGACCGTAGTACTGCTGGTGTTGCTGGTGGTGGAAATTTATCCGCTGGCTATCCTGTTTATGATCGGTACCGCGCTGGCGTTGCTGATCAATTATCCGAGCCTGAAATTGCAAGGCGAGCGGGTGGCTGCCAATGGCGCCAACGCGATGCCGGTAGTAGCCCTGATTTTTGCCGCTGGTATCTTCATGGGAATCATGGCCGGCACGAAAATGTCCGATGTTATGGCTAAATCAATTATTGCGATGATTCCGCCTTCGATGGGACCGCATTTCCCGATTATCTCCGCAGTATTGAGTTTGCCGGGTACGTTCTTCATGACCAATGACGCTTACTACTTCGGCGTACTGCCGGTGCTGACCAAGGCGGCTGCCGCCTATGGCATTCCGGCGGCGGAAATGGGCCGGGCCGCGTTGATTGGTCAGGGTTCCCATCTGCTCAGTCCGCTGGTGGCTTCCACCTACCTGCTGGTGGGAATGAACAAAGTAGAGTTTGGTGATTTACAGAAATATGCGCTGTTGCCGGCCATGGGAGTTTCCTTTATCTGGCTGATTTACTGCCTGGCCATGGGCTTGATCCGGTTCTAAACAATCTGCAAATTAAAAGAGACAGAACCAATGGTTCTGTCTCTTTTAATTTGTATGCGTGTAACGGGAATCACGACGGCGGAGAGAAAATTATTTTTTCTCCGCCGTAGCAGGCGGTGCCTGGCCGTGGCAGGTTTCGTAAGGCCAGGCGTTTAGGCCGCCTTCCATAACTTTGACGTTTGTGAAACCTTCTCCCTCCAAAATCAACGCCGCTTCGTAACCGCGCAGGCTAATCTTGCAAAAGGCGATGATTTCATCGTCTTTGTTCATTTCACTTAAGCGGCTGCGAAGCTGTCCCAACGGGATATGGCAAAGATTTTCGCAACGGTCCAGACAAACCTGCTTATATTCGTCCGATGAACGCACGTCGAGAAATACGGTTCCGGGGCAGGAGGCCAGTTTTTTTCGAACCTCCTGCGGGGAGAGTCCTTTCAGGTGTCCCGCCAGTTTGTTCATGGCGGCGTTGGCCGCGACGGCGGCCAGGTCAATGGGTGAACTGTACGGCGGAGCGTAACCCAGGTCAATATCAAACAGGTCGTCGATGGTGCCGCCAAAGGTTAATACGGAGGCGATCAGATCCACTCGTTTGGCCACATCGCCTTCACCGAACGCCTGCATGCCCAGCAGGCGGCGATTGCCGGCATCGACAATCAGTTTGATGGTGAGCGGTTTGGCGTTTGGCATGTAGTGGGGCCGGTCATGACCGCCGATCATGACGCTGAGACACTGGAAGCCGGCGGCTTTGGCGTCCCGTTCCGTCAGGCCGGTTTTCCCCGCATTCAAATCCAGTATTTTGACGACCACCGTCCCCAGAACACCGTGAAAAGTCGTGTCGCCGCCGCAGATATTTTCGCCGATGATCCGGCCGTGCTTGTTGGCGGTGGAACCCATCGGGGCAAAGACTTTGGCACCACTGACCCGGTGGGTATTTTCAACGCAGTCGCCGCCGGCGTAAATCGACGGATCGCTGGTGCGCAGATGATCGTCAACAGCGATAGCGCCGCTGGAACCGATGACGAGGCCGGCGGTCCGGGCCAGTTCCACGTTGGGACGGGCGCCGGCAGCGAGAATGACCAGGTCGGTGGGTAAAACCTGACGGGAGGTTACGACCTCGCGAACGGCGCCGTCGGCATCGCCGCGAAACTCGGTGACGGTTTCACCGGTCAGCAGCTTGATTCCCTGGCCGGCGGCGTATTTGGCGACGGCGGCGGCTATTTCCTCATCCATAAACGCGGGAAAGAGCTGATCTTTCATTTCGACCACCGTAACGTCGCTTTTCCAACGGGAAAGGGCCTCGGCCATTTCCATGCCGACCAGACCGGCTCCGAGAATGACGGCCCGGGAGAAACGACCCTGCTCCAGTCCCTGGCGAACCGCCTGGGCGTCGTCGGGATGCCAGAGCTGATGAATGTTTTTCAGGTCAATGCCGGGGATCGGCGGTCTTATCGGCGAAGCACCGGTGGCGATCACTAGCTGGTCGTAAGGCAGGGCCGATTCTGCGGCGGTTTCCCGGTTACGGACGGTAACGGTTTTGGTGGTGCGATTGATGCGGATAGCTTCAGTTTTGGTCAATACATTGATGTTTTTTACATTTTTAAAAAAGTCAGGATTTCGCAATGCGCCGGAGGAACTGGACATGAGCTGTTGCAAACTGTCTACATCGCCGGAAACATAGTAAGGCAGGCCGCAGGCTCCATAGGAGATCAGATCGCCCTTTTCCACAACGGTGATTTGGGCGTCGGGAGCGCCGCGACGAATTTTAGCGGCGGATTTCAGACCGGCGGCGACACCGCCGATGATGACGATTTGTTCCATCATCTGATC
>DATMYQ010000370.1:0-6706 GCA_035560935.1 Patescibacteria group bacterium
GTCAATTCCTGGTTTTACCGTAAGCATTTTTCCGCGCTTAACGACTATCATTTTCGCAACCGGATTATCGCATGCATCACCGGGATATCATCACGAAAAAAAGCCGCCGGAATAATCGGCAGCAGAAAAAATTCACTTATAAAAGCATGAATTCCCGACAAATTCCCGCAAAATCGAATTGGAGGGAATTTCGTCATCTTCAATGGACTGGAAATAGGCCAGGAAATTCAGCAAGCGTTTAGCTTCCGAATATTCGGGGAAGTCCGAAGTAACTTTTTCTAATAAGGGTTCGGCGTATTTTTTTAATACCGCCAATTCATAAATCAGCGCCGAATTGAACATGACATCGGCTTCCTCCTGAAACGGGAAAATATTTCTTTCCTCGCCCCGCCTTACGGAAGGCCACATCTTTAACGTTACCAGCGCATCGTGGGAACGAAACTGACTGTCCCGAACGATCCGGCGAATCAAGCGGGCATCGGTGGTTGGTATCCGGTTATGGTTGTCAATCGACAATTGGGTCAGCGCGCTAATGTAAATTTTGATTTTATGGTCATGGGGAACAGCGGCGGTCAGCCGTTCATTCAAACCATGGATTCCTTCAATGATTAGCGGCTGATCGGGCCTGATTCTGATTTTATGCCCGCGAAATTCCCGCATGCCGGTGTGGAAGTTATAAGAGGGAACGTTCACTTCTTCGCCATTCAGAATCTGCGTCAGGTGTTCATTAAATAACGTCAAATCAATCGCTTCCACCGCGTCGAAATCATACTCGCCTTTTTCATCCAGGGGCGTACAACAACGGTCCACAAAATAATCATCTAAGGAAATCGGCACTGGCCAGACATTATTGACCCGGAGTTGAATATTCAACCGTTGGGCAAATGTGGTCTTTCCCGACGAAGAAGGACCGGCCACTAAAATCACCCTTACCTGGTGACGGTGTGAGGATATGAAATCAGCTATCTGGGCAATCTTTTTTTCCTGCAACGCTTCCGCCACCCGGATGATATCCGTATAATTTCCGGCTTTAACTTTTTCATTCCAAGTCGCTACGTGACCACAGCGCAAAATATTTCCCCAGCGCTTTGCTTCCTGAAAAATGCCGGATAATTTTTTTTGTTCCTGAAACGGTGGAATCACACCGGGATTCTCCTTTTCCGGGAAGCGCAAAATCATTCCGCTACCGTAGGCACGCAACTCAAACAATGTCAAATAACCGGTTCGCGGCGTCATCGTACCATAAAAATAATCGTAAAATGCACCGCAATAATATATGCTCACGGTCTTTCGTTTTAATTGCTTTAACAGCTGTACTTTTTCCCACTGCCCATCGGTGGCAAACAGCGCAACGGCATCATGCGTCGGCAAAACTTTTCGCAGGATAGGAAGATCTGCCGCGATGATCTGTCGCATTTTGTCCTCCAAACGCGAAATATCGGCCGCAGTGAACTCCTTCCCATTAAATAATTCACAAAAGAGTCCTTTACTTAACGAATGCTCTACCACCACGTCACAATCGCCGAATAACTCGCGTGCCGCCACGATCAAAACAAAGGTCAGACTGCGTTGATATACTTTTATGCCCGGATCGGTATATAGATCTAAAAAGTCCAAACGGCAGTCTTTCTCTGCCCAAACCTGTAAATCCTTGATATCGTTGTCTATTTTTACGGCAACAACAGGCGTTCGATATTCATCCGCCACATTATTGCTGATATCGAGGAAGCTAACTCCTTTAGCGTACTTTTTGGTGCGTCCGTCCGCAAAAGTTACCGTGATCATCTTGCTCATCCGATTCCTCCGTCCATTTTCTTATAAAACGCAGAAAATTTGCCTGAACCAAAAGCACTCTAAAATATGATAAAAAAGGGTCTGGTTTTCCAGACCCTTTTACATTACGCTACCTGAGCTGATCCACAAAGGCACCTCAGCCATTCACCGCGATCATAGCGTTAGCCACTTTACCCGCCATGCCGACAATCTTATTCGTCGGAATAGCGCACACCGCGACGCGAATTCCCTTGCCCAGCGGTACCGCAAACACATGATCCGCATGCAGTTTATTGCAAACCGCCTCCGGGTCTTTCGCCGGAATGGTCAGAAAAAAACCGTTCACGTAAGGCAGCATTGCCAGCTTCGCCTCCGCCGCTTCCTTCATAAAGATATCCGCCCGTTGACGAATCATTTGATAATACTGCGCCCGCTCCGCTTCCAGCTGCGCCAGCAGGGTTTGATCATTGCAGATCGTCGCCATCATTTTCATACAGCCCCGGTTAATATTGGACCAGGTAGCCCGGCTGGTGTATTGGTTAATATCGGCGAATTCCTTAATAACATCCTGGTGAGAGGATATGCCGATCATGGCGCCGGTGCGCTGACCATACATGGTATAGCCTTTGGACATGCTGAACGCCATAATGACCAGGACATTTTTCGGCAGGTTGGAGAATTTCTTTATGAAGGCCCGGCAGGAATTCTTCTCACCGGCATAGTCCAGATAGGCAATATCCACCATCAGGACAATTTTTTTCTCTTCATTTTTTGCCGCCTGGCGGCTGATCTCCAGCACCTTGTCCCACTCACTGTCCGCCAGACTGTAACCGGTGGGGTTATGGGCCGGCGTGTTGATCAAAACCACCAAATTATTCTGTTTGACCAGCAGCTCATTGACTTTTTTTTCAAAGGCGGGCGCGTTAAACTGTTGTTTTTCATCAAACAGAGTATACGTATCCAGCTTTCGCAGCGCCTCATCGCACAGCACTTTGTACGGACCCCAGTACCAGTCCGAAGTCAGGACCGAATCGCCGATTTCCGTGTAGTTCCAGATGGTGTGGTGAATCACGCCGGTACCGCCGGAAGTAGCCACCGCGCTGGTGTAAGCTTCCGGTTTGTGGTCGCCGAACGTCACAGCCGCCGCCGCTTCCAGAAAGTCGGGCAGACCGGCAATCGGCGCATAGCTCATGATTTCTTCAATGGGCAAAGTACGTAATACTTTTTCCGCCGTCGGCAGGCAGACCAGTTTCTCCTGATCGTCTAAAATCGCGCCGATCGTAGCATTGATTACCTTATCCCGGCCAAATTGCGCCACTGCTTTGTTGGCCTCGGCAGCCGCGCCAAAAATCTTATCGACGGCAAATTTCCCTTTAGCATGAGATGCTGCAAGACTGTAAGTCATGTTTGTCCTCCTCAAACCGTTCCTTATTATTAAGGATACATTTTATGAAGCATCCGCGGAAACGGAATAGTTTCCCGAATATGGTCCAAACCGCAGATCCAGGCAATGGTCCGCTCAATCCCCAGGCCAAAACCCGAATGGGGTACCGTTCCGTAACGCCGCAGATCAAAATACCATTCAAAGGCTTCCTGAGGCAGTTGATGTTCGGCAATGCGCTGTTCCAGCAATTGCAGATCATCAATCCTCTGCCCCCCGCCAATAATCTCACCATAGCCTTCCGGCGCCAGTAAATCCGCACCCAGCACTACGTTGGGGTCCTGCGGATCCGGTTTCATATAAAACGCTTTAATCGCCGTCGGGTAACGGTGAACAAACACCGGTGCGCTAAAATGACTGGAAATAATCGTTTCATGCGGAGCGCCGAAGTCATCGCCCCACTGGAAATCTTCACCGGATTTTTTCAGTATCTCCACCGCTTCCGTGTAACTGATCCGCGGAAACGGCAGCTGCACCGCCCGTAATTTTTCCACATCCCGTTCCAGTACTTTTAGTTCATTTTCACAGCGGTCCAATACCCGCTGAATGACGTAACAGACCATTTCTTCCTGCAAGTTCATATTATCGTCAAGATCAAAATAGGCCATTTCTGCTTCGATCATCCAAAATTCCAGCAAGTGACGCCGTGTTTTGGACTTTTCCGCCCGAAATGTTGGACCAAAACAATAAATTTTCCCAAATGCCATCGCATTGGCTTCGTTATATAATTGTCCGCTTTGTGACAAAAAGGCCTTTTCACCGTGATAATCCAGCTCAAACAGCGTTGTCGTCCCCTCGCAGGCCGCCGGCGTAATGATGGGCGCGTCCGCCAAAACAAAGTCACGCTGATAAAAGAATTCCCGGAAAGCGTGAGCAACTTCCGAACGAATCCGCAAAATGGCGTTTTGACGGGGAGTTCGAATCCACAGGTGTCGCCGCTCCGCCAGAAAATCTACCCCATGGTCCTTGTGGGTTATCGGATACTCCTCCGCAATGCTGACTATTTCCAGTCCGGTGACCATTATTTCATAGCCACCAACCGAGCGGGCTTCCGCATTGACAATACCTTTTACTTTTAGCGCGCTCTCCTGCGTCAGCTTGGCTGCCTCAGCAAATAATTCTTCACCAATCTCTTTTTTCACCATAACGCTCTGTACCAAGCCGCTGCCATCCCGCACAATTAAAAAACGGATTTTACCGGAAGAACGTTGGTTATACAGCCACCCCTGGACAATGACTTCCTGCCCTACATGCTCTTTTAAATTTTTAATCAGTACCGTATTCAAATACCGACACCCCTTTTTCGTGGTAAACTGCACGTCAACCTCATTTGTCCAATGATCAAAACCATTCTGGGTTTGTCGTCTGTTTTCCTTTTATTCGGCCAGAAAGTTTTTCATTGTGCGGCTGCGCATACTGATATTATACCACGTCAGAACAGTTTATCCTTCTATAAAAGACCTTTCACGAGACAGAAAGTTTATTCGTAAAGGGTTTACTTGGCAGGAAAAAATCTTGCATGAATCGCATTAAGCGCCTCATTCACCTGGTTCGCCTGGATCAGGCAGGAAATACTGATTTCCGAGGTACTGATCACTTCAATATTAATCCCGGCATCCGCCATCGCGCCAAACATTGTGGCCGCAATCCCGGGGTTTCCTAACATACCTGCGCCAACGATCGACACCTTGGCAACGTCATCATCAATCACCATTCCGTGAAAATCCATGTCTTTCCCTATCGTCTCCATAATGGCTTTTGTCTGCGGTACATCCCCTTTAGCCACGGTAAACACCATGTCAATAATACTTTGGTCTGCGTTTCGAATACTTTGCACGATCATATCCACGTCCACATTGGCTTTCGCCAGTGCCGTGAAAATATGATAAGCAATGCCCGGGCGGTCCGGAACACCCAGAACAGCGACCTTGGCAACGTTAGTGTCATGAGTGACGCCGCGGATAATAAACTCTTTCTCTTCCATTGTATATTCCTCCCTGATGAATGTTCCTAGATCATTAGTGAACGTTGAACGAACGTGAATGGGCACTCCATAATGCATTCCCATTTCCACCGACCGGGGCTGCATCACGCCGGCACCCAAACGGGCCATTTCCAGCATCTCGTTATAGGTAATTTCCTTCATTTTGCGCGCATCGGCCACTCGCCGGGGATCCGTAGAGTAAACCCCGTCCACGTCCGTAAAAATCTCACAAGCATCCGCTTTCAGCGCGCCGGCCAGCGCCACCGCTGTCGTATCGGATCCGCCCCGGCCTAATGTGGTAATGTCGCCGTCGGCCGTCGTCCCCTGAAAGCCAGCCACTATCACAACTCTACCCGCATCCAGTTCCTTGCGGACCCGCTGCGGATCAACCGACAATATACGTCCTTTGGAAAAAGCATCGGTAGTCAGGATACCTGCCTGCGGCCCGGTAAGGGACACCGCCGCTTGACCCAGCTTCTGAAACGCCATCGCCAGCAGCGCAATGGATACTTGTTCACCCGTTGCTAAAAGCATATCCATTTCACGACCGTAATTCTGATCCGTAAATTCTCTGGACATACTTATCAAATCGTCAGTAGAATCTCCCATCGCCGATACTACCACGACTACTTCATCATCCCCGCATTTTTCCTGAAGTACCCGTTTGGCGACAGCCAAAATTTTCTCCGTGGTGGCCACTGAACTGCCGCCAAACTTTTTCACAATTAAAGCCATTGCTCTCCCCCTTCAATCCTGTCCACCGCAGTTCCACTTCACTTATCTTCCCCACATTATAGACGCTATGCGTATCCCTGACCGAAAAAGCGTCAGAAATACACATAGCGCCTGAAACGCCTGGAAAAATCTGATTTTATCGGAACCATACCCAAACCGGTGAACCCCGTTTACTTTTTCGTTTGATTTTTGGGCAATAACAATTTATATTCGCCACCAGAGTACAATATCCTTCTACCGGAGGACATTTTTTAGTGAAAAAAAATATTTACCACAACTAACCCAGCCAGAATAATTTCCCAACACCCCTTAGACAACGACAAAATATCGTCTTCCTGATTGTAACACCATTCGGCAAAATTACGACAGGCTTTTGCCATATCCTGAACAAATACCAACGTACCTAAAATCGCCGCAAACAGTGCAACTATCTTCAATCCAAAAGCACTAAACGTAACACTGACCGCCAAAAAATACCAAAACAATGTCGCCCACGCCAGCATCATCACAAACACTGCTGTAGCCCGGGCAGCCTTAACACCAACCTTTCCTGCCAGTCTCATCAGTAAGATACGCAAAGTCCTGCGGCCACAAAGAACATTTCCTTCTTCATACTGCATAAACCGTTGGGGAATGGAATGGTTCCAGAGCAGCGAAATGCACGCGATCACAATCAACAAATTTTGCATACTTTCACCCCCACAAAGATATGCCATATGTAGTTTCGATGTCTTTTTTACATTATACCAAATTTTCTGATTTTAACCCATAGG
>DATMYQ010000371.1:0-17547 GCA_035560935.1 Patescibacteria group bacterium
CTTTTAGTTCTTTTTCCAAGATTTATCATTTTACGGGAAATTAGTAATTGACGGATCGCCACTTTCCCGAGGTGAAGCGTCGCCAGAAAATCACCGTCCGCACCAAAAAATCGACGGCGGTAATATACCAACCGGCGGTAATATCAAACCCCCAGACCAGGATAAACAGATATCCCAGCGGCATACGAAAAATCCATACGCCAATCGCGGTGACATACATTGGCCAGCGGGTGTCCCCTGCGCCCCGCAGTACACCGCCCAAAACCATCGTCGAGCCAAGGGTCGGCTGTTCCAGCACGGCGATCATCACGCAAAGAGTTCCCCAGTAAATCACTTCCGGATCTTGAATAAACAGGCTTGTCAGTTCCCTGGCAAACAAAAACATAAAGGCGCCCACCGCCGCCATTCCCCAAAACGCAATTCGATTAGCCATCCGGGCATACTGTTCCGCCCGGTGCGGCAAACCACGCCCCAGGTTTTGTCCCACCAGCGTCATGGCGGCAACGCAGAGACCAAACCCCGGCATAAAGGACATGGATTCCACCTGGAGAGCGATCTGATGTCCGGCAAACTGGGCCGTACCGACGCCGGCCAGCATAAACGTGAACACCATCCGGCCCCCTTGCAACGCCGTCTGCTCCAGCACCGTCGGTATACTGATGCGGGCGATACGTTCCACCGTTTCCCGGTGCCAGGTCATTACCTGTCCCCACCGAAGCCGGACATGCTCTTGGCGTACCAGTAGCAACAGGGAAATCAACGCGCCAAAAACCTGGCCGATACCGGTTCCCCAAACCGCGCCATAAACCCCCAGCTGTGGCAGCCCCACACCGAAAATCAGCTGCCAGGACATCAGCAGGGAGACACTATTGCCTGCCGCCGTCACATAAAACGACAGCCGGGTCAGCCCCATTCCCCGCAACACGGCGTTGCCGATGGACAGGGTCAGTATAAACGGTGAAAAAGCCAGTAGTATTCGTACCAAGTCCGCAGCCAAGTCCAGTACATCCGGTTCCGCGCCGGTCAGGGACAACAGCGGCCCCGCCAGCCCCACACCGGTTAAAGCCAATACTCCTCCCAGCAGCAGACCCAGCAACACCGCCTGCCCGGCCACCCGACGCACTTCCGGCCAGTTCCCCGCCCCGGTTTCCCTGGCCACAATGGCCGCCGCGCCCGTGCCGGCCGCGGCCAGGATCATGACCGTCGCCGACTGGATCAGCGTCGCCAGCGCCACCCCTGCCAGCGCCACCGCTCCCAGCCGGCCGACCATGGCGGTAACTAAGACGTTTACCGCCATCACCGCCAGCCCCTCAGTGATCACGGGCCAGGCCAGCTGCAGAATCTGTCCCCGCATTGTTTTTTGAATGGAAACGGTCATCCGCACTCCTCCCGTTCTGTAGAAATACTACTTCGCCCTTCCTTGTCCATATCCTTTTTGTATTGGCCAATCCATGGTATAATACGTTGTTAGAGAAATTTATCCGGAGTTGATGATAATGATATTAGAAGACATCCCCCGGCTGATTGCCCGGGAACTGAGCGTAAAACCCCAACAGGTCACGGCAACCATTAATCTGCTGGACGATGGCAACACCGTTCCCTTTATTTCCCGCTATCGTAAAGAAGCCACCGGCGAACTCAACGAAGAACATATCCGGACGATTGAAGAACGCCTGCAATATCTGCGCAATCTGGTGAAGCGCCAGGAAGATATCCTCTCGGTGATCGACGAACAGGGCAAACTGACGCCGGAACTGTCGGTGGCTATTTTGGCCACCACCAAACTGCAGGATCTGGAAGATCTGTATCTGCCGTACCGGCCGAAAAAACGGACCCGGGCGCAAATTGCCCGGGAAAAAGGGCTGGAGCCGCTGGCGCTCCTGATCCTGGCCCAGGAATTGATCAGCGGCGATCCTCTGGTATTGGCGGCGGAATACGTCAATCCGGACCCGGAACATGAAGTCGCGACTCCGGAAGACGCCCTGGCCGGCGCTCTGGATATCATCGCCGAGACGGTCAGCGAACGGGCCGATATCCGGGCCCAGTTGCGCAAGCAGCTGTGGCAGAACGCGGAAATCACCACCCAGTTAGCGGTGGATGAAGCCGCCGCCAAAGAGTTTTTGAACTATAAAGAATACCACGAACCGGTCAAGCGTATCCCTTCCCACCGGATTCTGGCAGTCAACCGCGGTGAAACCAAAGAAACGTTGAAGGTTCACCTGCAAACGCCCCACGAAGCCAACATCGAACTGATTTTGCGGACCATTCTGACCGGCCCGTCCATTTTTGCCGACCTGCTGCGAACGGCAGTCGCCGACGGTTACAAACGGCTGTTGTTTCCGGCACTGGACCGGGAAATCCGTTCCCTGCTGACGGAGAACGCCGAGAAGCAGGCTATCCGCGTGTTCGGTCTGAACCTGCGCCAATTGCTGCTGCAATCGCCGTTGGCCGGCCACACGGTCATAGGGCTGGATCCCGGCTACCGTACCGGTTGCAAAATGGCGGTGGTCGGTCCCACCGGCGCCGTGCTGGCCACCAGCACACTGTTCATTACCATGAGCGCCGCTCAACAGGAAAAAGCAGCGGACACCGTCCTGGATGCCATTCAAAAATACGGTGTCACGCTGATCTCTATCGGCAACGGTACCGCCTCTTATGAAACCGAGGAGTTCACCGCCAAGCTGATCAACACGCATAATCTGCCGATTCATTACGTGATCGTCAACGAAGCCGGCGCCTCGGTCTACTCGGCCTCCAAGCTGGCCAAAGACGAACTGCCCGACCTGGATGTCACCCTGCGGGGCGCGGTGTCCATCGCCCGCCGGATTCAAGACCCGCTGGCGGAACTGGTCAAGATCGATCCCAAGTCCATCGGCGTCGGTCAGTATCAGCATGACGTCAATCAAAAGGAACTGAACGGCACCTTATCGCAGGTGGTGGAGTCCTGCGTCAACCATGTAGGCGTCGACCTGAACACAGCCTCGCCGGCACTGTTAACTTATGTGGCCGGTATTAACGCCAGCGTCGCCAAAAACATTGTTGCCTTCCGCACGGAAAATGGCGCGTTCGACAGCCGGGCCAAGCTGCTCAAAGTGCCCCGGCTGGGGCAGGCCACCTTCACCCAGTGCGCCGGCTTTCTCCGGCTGCAGCAGGGAAAAAACCCGTTGGACAATACTCCGGTGCATCCGGAATCCTATCCGCTGGCCGAAACAATACTGAAGAAACTCGGGTTCACGCTCAAAGATCTGGCCAATCGCGAACGGCTGCAGGTGCTGCAGGCGCAAATGCCGCAGGCCGATGCCGCCGCGTTGGCGGCGGAACTGGACGCCGGCGAACCCACTGTTCGCGACATCCTGGGCGCCCTGGCCAAACCGGGCCGCGATCCCCGCGAAGATGTGCCGCCGCCCCAGACCCGCAAAAACATTGTAAAACTCTCGGACATTACCCCGGGTACCATTCTCAAAGGTACCGTCCATAACGTCATTGATTTTGGCGCCTTTGTCGATATCGGCATCAAGATCAACGGGCTGATTCATCGTTCGGAACTGAGCCACAAGCCCTTCCGTCATCCGCTGGATATTGTGTCGGTCGGTGATATCATTGACGTCATGGTGATCAGCATTGACGAAGCCCGGGGCCGCATCGGCCTCAGCCTGAAACAGGTGCCAAAAGAATAAACCGCCGATAGTGGAAAGCATTTTCATCAAAAGCAAACGGCTGCCGTTCGAAAATTTATTCGGACGGCAGCCGTCTTTTCATGATAAGCCGGCGTAAACATTACATATTCATGGCCACAAACGGTTTCATCGCGTAGACCTTTCCTTCCATAGCCGTCTTGATTTCATCCACCGCCGACCGGATCAGATACATCTGACCTTTTAACGCACTAACCAGCGTTTCGTCGGCCAATTCATCCAAGTTGATGCTGGTGCCCAGTAGCGCGCTCATCGCACCGGCATAAGCCGATAAGACCCCGGCCATCAATTCATTGACCACCTGCAAATCCACCTTTTCCAGCACGGTTTGGGCAATTTCCATCACTTCCAGGCAGGCCCGCGCGGTTTCCAGCGGTACCTCCGCCGCCTGTTTTAATGATTTTTGAATCGCCACTGTCCGGGCCGAAGGGGTCGTTACGGTTTCCACCGCAGCCAGTTGCGGCAGTTGCAGCGCCGCCAGTAATGCCCGCAGTGCCAACGCATCGCGGTCAATCAAAATGGATAATTCAATATGTAACCTGGCCAGTTCTGCCTGTTTGCCGGTAAGAAAGTCCACCGTTTCCAGCAACTTGGGGCTTTTGAGCGAATAGCTCACCGCCATTTCCAATAAACCCGTGGCCAACAGGCCGGACAAGGCCGCCGTGCTACCGCCTCCCGGCGGCATATCGTCAGCGGCCAGCCGCGTGGCAAACTCGCTGACGGGTAATGAACTGAGCATCTGAATTCCTCCCTGATGAAGACGCCACCCATTCGCTCAACGCTTTGCTAATCAGTGGCGCCCGGTTTTTCATTTACTCCACGCTGATCAGAAAATGATACTGCGGCTGGCCGCCGAAATACAGCTCCACTTCCAGCTGCGGCAACGCTTGCCGCAGCTGGTTCGCCACCGCGTTCGCCGCCGCTTCGGTCAAATCCAGGCCATAATACAGGCTGACCATTTCGCTATCTTCGCCGGCCAGTTGCCGCGCCAGATCCTGCAGCACCGGCTGGAGCTCCGCACCGGCCGTCAGCACCTCATGATCCGCCACGCCGATAAAACGTCCGGCCGGCACGGTTTCGCCCCGGACCTGACTATCCCGAACGGCTATCGTGATGGCGCCGGCCTTCACCCGTTCCGCCTGCGCCGTCATTCGTCGCAGATTCTCTTCCAGCGACGCCTCGGCATTAAACGCCAGAATCGCCGCCAGCCCCTGCGGAATGTTCGTCGTCGGTATGACCGTCACCCGGTCCCCCAGCAGTTTTTTCACCTGATTGGCCGCCAGGATGATGTTCTTGTTGTTGGGCAGAATAATATAACGGTCGGCATGACCGCCATGAACCGCTGCCATAAAGTCTTCCACAGGCGGGTTCATTGTCTGGCCGCCGGATAAGATAATGTCCGCGCCCATCTGGCGCATAATCCCGATCAGTCCTTCCCCGGAAACCACGCTGATCAACGCCACACTGGCCCGTTCCCGGTTGCGGAACGTCAGATTGCGGTGCTGATCCGCCATATTTTCAATTTTGATGCCATGAAGCGTTCCCCAGTTGATGGCTGTTTCCAGTACCGCTCCGGGATGGGCGGTGTGGATATGGACCTTGACAAAACTGCCGCCTTCCGCCACCACCACCGAATCCCCCAGATCATCCAGTTTCCGGCGAATCTCGGCAAAAGCCGCACTGGCGTCGTTGACCAGGAATTCTGTGCAATAAGGATGAGTAATATCCGGCAGCTCCGCGGCTTCCGCCGGAGACAGAACCGGCGCCAGCATTTTTTCAAAATCCGCTTCCGGACCGGTATACACCCCGGCCAGTCCTTCCAGGCAGCCGGACAAAAAAGTGATCAGGCCCTGACCGCCCGCATCCACCACGCCAGCCGCTTTCAAAACCGGCAGCAGCTCCGGTGTCCGCTTCAGATCCTCCCGTCCGGCCCGGACCGCTTCAATCAGAATTTCATCAAAGGGCCGCTGCTCCCGCACCGCCCGGTGTGCCCCCTTGGCAATTCCCCTGGCCACACTAAGAATGGTTCCTTCCACGGGCCGGGATACCGCCCGGTAAGCGTACAGTATCCCATACTGAAACGCTTTGCCGATTTCCGCCGACGTTGCCTCGTCCTTGCCAGCCAGCCCACGGGCAATACCGCGGAACATTTGCGAAAAAATCACGCCGGAATTTCCCCGGGCGCCCATAATGGCGCTGTCCGCCGCCCGCTTGCTCAACGAACCGATGCCATCCCGGGGCGCTTCTTCCACCGCCCGGGCCACCGCGCCCAACGTCAGCAGCATGTTGGTGCCGGTATCACCGTCCGGCACCGGATAAACGTTCAGGCTGTTGATGTATTCGTGCTCCCGTAAAAAAGCGCGGTAAGAGCCGGCAATCATCCGGCGAAAATCGCCGCCGCTGATTCTCTCCCGCTTCCTATTCTGCGTTGTCATCGGTTACTATCTCCTCTCCAAACACTACCAGGTCAGACAAGGCGTTCCCGAAAGAAAATTCCCACCACGCCGGGACCCAAATGTGCTCCCAGTACCGGCGACGCCTCCGTCAGGGAAATATCCCGGTCCGGATATCGCTGCCGCAATTGTTCCCGTACCGTTTCCGCCGTTTCTCTCGCTTCAACATGCGCCACGGCGATGTAATCCGGATCGGAACAGCTTGCCACCTCTTCCACCGCCCGGACCAGCGCCCGGTTTTGCGTCCTCACTTTGTCCAGCACTTTGATACTGCCGTCCACCAGGTGCAGCACCGGCCGGACCTGCAGGATGGCGCCGAACAGTGCTGCCGCACCACCGATCCGTCCCCCCTTGTGCAAATATTCCAACGTGGCCGGCACAATCAGCGTATGGGTTCCCCTGGCCATTTGTTCCAGTTGGGCCGCCACCGTCGCCGCCGGCATTCCGCCGGCGGTCAGCCGCAATGCGTCTTCCACCAGTTTGCGCGTACCAATCGCCGCCGTAGCGGAATCGACCACAAATAAATTCTCACTGGCCATCTGGCGGGCCACCGCCCGGGCTCCTTCCACCGTACCACTTAATCCCCCGGACACCGTGATCATGATCACGGCGACCCCGTCCCGGGCCGGTGCGAACGCTTCCATAAACGCTCCGGGCGCCGGTTGCGAGGTGCGGGGATGAGCGCCCTGCTCCCGGCATAACCGGAACATGTCGTCGGCGGTAATGGTATCCTCCGCCCACTGCGCCCCGCCAATAATCACCTGCAAAGGCACGACACGAAGGTTAGCGTTGTCCGCCAGCATCGCCGGCGTAATCCCGGCGGTACTGTCGGCAACGATGATTGTCTGAGTCACAAAGCCGCTCCTCCATTTCCCCCAAAAGCCGGGAGTCTCTCTTGTCTCTTATATTTTATCAGAAATCCGCCACAAATACACCCACATTCCTGCCTGAGAGGATTTGCCCGCTGCCAGCAAGGCTTACCATGCACTTTGTTTTGTGGCGAAAAGGCACCAAGCACGCTTTTCCCGGCGCGGTGTTTATACTTTCTCACGGAGCGAAAAAAGGGGATTCCCCCCCGGACAGCGAATTATTGAATATTTGATGTATGTTCTGTCCGGCGAACCCGGAATTTTACTTTGTAGCGTTGATAAGGGGAGTATGCAACATGAAAAAGGATCTTCTCTTCGCACTGGATATTGGCACCCGCAGCGTTGTCGGCCTGGTAGGCGAACTGTCCGGCAACACCATCCGCCTGGTGGCTTCCGACCGGGAAGAGCACCATACCCGGGCCATGCTGGACGGGCAAATCCACGACGTGCAGGAAGTGGCCGACGTACTGGCCAGCGTCAAAGCACGTCTCGAGGCCGCAACCGGCCCCCTGAAAAAAGTGGCGGTGGCGGCGGCGGGCCGGGCCCTTTGCACCATTCGGGCCGAAGCCGACCTGGACACCAGCACCCGCGGCATCCTTAATTCCGAAGACGTGCAGACGCTGGAGCTGTCCGCCATTCAGTCGGCTCAGCAACAGCTGGCCACTTCCAGCGCCGTGGCTGACCCCACCAGCTATTACTGCGTCGGCTACAGCGTAGTCAATTTCACCCTGGACGGCAACCGTCTGAAAAGCCTGGTGGGGCAACGGGGCAAGCTGGCCAACGCCGAAGTCATCGCCACCTTTTTACCCCGACAGGTTATCGACTCTCTGCAGTCGGCACTGCAATCGGTGGATTTGGAGCTGGACACTTTGACCCTGGAGCCAATTGCCGCCATCAATGTCCTGATTCCGCCCACCATGCGCCATCTGAACCTGGCTTTGGTCGACGTCGGCGCCGGCACCTCCGACGTAGCCATCACCCGCGACGGCTCAGTGATCGGCTACGGCATGGTCCCCTTCGCCGGCGACGAAATTACCGAAACCATCTCGCAGCGTTATTTGCTGGATTTCAACATCGCCGAAGCCCTCAAACGTCAATTGCTCGGCAAGAACAAAAAGCTGTCTTTCACCGATGTTCTGGGGATGTCGCAAAAAGTATCCACTGATGAAATGCTGGAAATCATGACGCCCCGGGTGGTGGAACTGGCGCAGGCCATCGCCACCGAGATTATGAACCTGAACGCCGCCCCGCCTCAGGCAGTACTGCTGGTGGGCGGCGGCGCCCTGACCCCGTCGCTGCCGGAAGCTCTGTCCCAGGCCCTGGACATTCCGGCGGCCCGGGTCGCGGTGCGTTGTCCCGATTCCATTGAAGGCATCAGCAATATTCCGAAAGAACTTTGCACCCCGGATACTGTCACGCCGTTGGGCATTCTGAAACTGGCCGGCGGCCGGACGCTGAACTTTATCAACGTGCAGATCAACGAACAGCCCATTCGACTGTTTAACCTCAGTAATCCCACCGTGGCGGACGCACTGCTGGCCGGCGGCGTGGACATCCGCTCTCTGCGGGGCCGCCCCGGAATGGGTATTACCGTCACTATCGACGGCAAAACCCATTTTTTGGCGGGCACTCCCGGCCAGGCCGGCAGCGTCGCGCTGAACTCCCAGGAAGCGAAGCTCACCGATCCCATCAGCGATCAGGACACCTTAACCGTAATTCCCGGCCGCAACGGTGAGGCGCCCCGGCCACGAATCCATGAACTGGCCACATTGCCGCCGCCGCTGGAGTTTACCTTTAACGGTCAGGTCCAGCAGCTGAACGCCCTATTTCTCTGCAACGGCCAACCGGCCGCCCCGGATCGGGAATTGCTGGACCGGGACACGGTGGAAATCCAGTACCCGGTCAAGCTGAGTGAAATCCTCGAATCCCTGGGTTGGTCCACCGAAGCCATCAACACCACCTATATCATCAATGGTCAGGAACGAAGCCATCATCGCCTGAACCGGTTCAGCGTCAACGGCAATACCGCCAAGCTGTCCGCCAAAGTCCGCAGTGGCGACGTCATTACCGCTGAGCCGCCGCCGGCTCCCAGCTTAAAGGAACTTCTCGGATTGTCCGATACGCAGGAATATATCACCGTTCGGTTTAACGATCAGGACTGCCCGGTTCCCATCCGCACGCATACCGTAATGGTGAACGGTCAGCCTGCCGACTTTAGCCAGTCGCCGCCGGCAGGCAGCACCATCGATTTTACCTTAAGTGAATTGGCGATTCCTATTCTCAGCGACGTGCTGCTGGCCGCTCAGTTCAACACCAGCGCCCTGCCGCCCGGTAGCCGGATCAGCGTCGAACTCAATGACCGTCCGGCGGAATACGTCGCGCCGGTCCGTAACGGCGATGTGATCCGGGTACTGGTAACGCCGCCGTTGGCCGCCGCGGAACGTCCCACAGCCTGATATAGTGACCCGGAGAGGAGAGATAGGACATGCAAAGAAACGTACCGTTTTCCTGGCTTTGCATCGCAGGCTTTATCCTGTCATTATCCTGCGCCATACCGGCGATGGCCACCGAACCGACAACGGCCATCGCGTCCCGCCTGTTTCACAAAATTGCTGACCTGGGCCTGCAGCAGCAGATGAACATCAGTTATCCCCTGGCCCGGCGCTTTTATGACGAAGTAGCTTCCGATGTAACTTTGTTTGCCGCCACCTACCCCGATTCACCCCTACCGGAAAAATTCCACCCGGTCATGCGGATTTACACTGATATTTACCGGCTCTGGGGACAATATACCGACGCCGGCGAAAATGAAATCCTATCGGACAACTCGCTGGAATATCAGGTCCTGAATCAGCGTTATCCCCTTCTGTTTTCCCGCCTCGCCACCCAGGCTCTCATTCATCCGGTTACCGGCCAGACGGATTACCGCTATCCGGACATTGTCCGGGAATTGACTGCCCATGAAGCCGCTCAGGCTCAGCAGGAGCTGCAGGCCCTGCTTTTTCGGATCGCCCAACCGCCAACCATTCTGTTTGGCCGCCACCAGTCCAACGTTGCCTGGGGGCGCCTCCAGCGCGGCTGGTTTATTGGCGGTGACGGCCGAATCATGAGCTATACATTATCCGCCGCCGATTTCCATGAATGGAAGGAACCCGACAGCGACGGCTATATCAGCCGCAGCGATCTGGAGGCCAATTACGCGTTGGCGACCCGGGAAATCACCACATTGCCGCCGGAAGAAATCAACACCAAAGCGGCGCTTCTTGCCCACTTGGCCGGCAACAGCCGCCTGTCACCGGAAATCCATATCGGCAGCGACATGGGGAAAACCGACACGGTGGCCTATTGGTGGGACGCGCAGCGGGGACGCTACCGGCAAATCCTATTGTTTCGTCAGGGCGATTCTCGCCAAACCAATGAGTCTCCCTACGCCCCGGAGCTGATTCAGTGGCTCACCGCCATTCAGCAAAAAACCTATTGAATTCTATCTTCTGCGGAGGTTTTGTTTTGAAAAAATTAATTTCTTCCCGGATTCATCATTATTATTGGGACGAAGATCTTTGCTGCACTCTCACGGCACTGAAAATCCTTGCCGAACTTTATCCACCCGCACCGCATCCGCAAATACTGGACGCCGCTTTCGGCCTGAACGCCGGTCGTTGCGGTTCCCAATGCGGCTTGGTGGAAGGAACGCTGCTTTTTCTGGGAACTTATAGTAAAGAGAACGGATGGTCACCGGAAGACACGCGTCAGTTGTGCCGGGATTTTTGCCAAGACTTTCAAGCGCGTCTGGGCAGCCTGATCTGTACTGAACTTCGTCCTCAGGGATTTTCCCCGGACAATCCACCCCATCTCTGCGAGAAACTTTCCTGCCAAGCCCTAACTCTTGCCCATAATTTTATTGCACGAAATTTTCCTTCTCAGTCATAATAATACAAGCCGTCCGAAACTGATTTCGGGCGGCTTGTATTATTATGGCTCCCTGAACTGCTGCCGGGCAATGGCACCAGTTACTCTTCCCCGCGGTTAACTGCGCTCAGCTCCTGTCCTTCACTCGGCGACAGGACTTTATCAATATCAATCAGAATCACCAGCCGGTCATCCACTTTGCCGATGCCGTGAATATACTGAACGTCGAGAATAAAGGTCGGCGGCGGCGGCTCCACATTGGCGCTGGAAAGCCGGATGACTTCATGAACGGCATCAACGATAATTCCCACGGTCTGTCCGTTAATATTCACCACAATGATGCGGGTATCGTCGCTGTGCGGTGTCAATGGCAGCTCAAACCGTTTGCGGACATCCACAATGGGAATACTGCGGCCACGCAGATTAATCACGCCTTCCATAAAAGCCGGTGTCTGGGGTAAACTGGTGATCGGCACCAAGCGGTTGATTTCCTGCACCTTGGTAATTGGCAGCGCGTATTCTTCCTTGTCCAGGCAAAACACTACCAGCTGCAATTCCTGAGCGTTTTTTTCCTCATCCATTACCTGTTCACCTCACGTTTTCTCTTCTCTGTCTTTACGGTATATAAAATTCCCTTTACTGTGCAGATTTTCCTGCTTCAGTCACGATAACCGCGATATTTTCCCGGAGCGGCTAGCGTTCGCTCCGGCCACCCCAGGGATCCCTGACGCCGCCGACTTCGTAAGTAAAGGAGCGGCTGATCCCAGTATGACGATAAATCCAGGTTTCCACCCGCCGCTGCCAGAGATAACTGTCGGAACGGGTCTCATAAAGATCCCACTCTTCCAGCGGTTTCAGGTGGGAAAAACGCTGCAATAAATAAGAGGCCTGGCCGAACTTGATCTGATCGGCTTTCCAGACCGCCAAAGAGCGGCGGCTGGCCCAGTCCGCAAATACATAATCCCTAATCTGCGCCAGGAAAATTCCCTGTCCCGGTTCCGTGGCGGCGCCATTCAGGCGACTGTGGCCCCGGTCCCGCAGATAGTCCCGGACGCTCGCCGCCGGCAGTTCATCATAAGTCCGGGGCGTAAGCGCCAGCCAGGTACGGCTGACGTTGGGTAAAAAGGCGAGCCAGAAAGCCCGGCGGTATTGCCAGGTCCGGTCTTCCCTGGCTCCCCGGGCCACGGTCCCAAAAAACAGTTCCGCATCTTTCTCCTTGACCCAGGTCCGAAATATCCCGGTGGTTTCCGCTCCGATTTCCTCCCAGTGCGGCTGGCAGGCCGGCAGGCCCGGATCCCCCAGCCGTCGCAAAAACAATGGCAGCAGGATCTCCCGCTCCGCCGCCGGCGCTTTGACACCGGCCCGCGAAATAAACCGGCGGGCCGCCGCTGCCGGTTCCCCGGGAAAGCGGTCGACAAATTCACCGGCGTAGCCATAGGCGGGTTTTTCCAGCAGACCGGCCAAGCGTTCCAAGCCGCGGGGATAACCCCGCAGCAAAGCGTCGCCGGCCAGAAACGCCGCCTCCTGCAGAAAACGGCAGCTGGCCAGCTTGTTCACCAAGCCCAGTCCGGCCAGTTGTTCCGGCACCGGCTCCGAATGATTGACCAGCCGTTGCGCGGTTGCGTCAACACCATCGGCGGCAAACAGCGTCCGCAACCGGCTGTGCCACTTAATCAGACTGGGGCGGTCGCCGCTATAGGCGGCTAACAGCGTTTCCAGCCGGCTACGGACAGCGGTGTGAATCGGGCTGCGGGGCTGGTAGCCCAACAGATAGGCATGGATAAAGGGCCGCAGGGCCAGTTGCTGATGATATTCGATCTGAAACAGCAACTCGGCGAGAAAGTCCGGCTGTTGCCGGATATATTCCCGCACCGGGTCATAATGAAGCAACCAGGGCAATCCTTTGATTTCCCGGACTTTTAGCACTTGCAGACCCGCGCGGCCCTCGGTCTCCAATACCCGCCGCACCCGCCGGAATAACCGTTCCAAATCCCGTTCCCGGGGTGTGCCTGTCAGCGGCTGCAGTTTACGGTTCATCCGCTGCGCCTGTTCTTCCAGTTGAGCCGGTCGGCCGAATTTGCAGGCCGGTTCCTGCAAAAAGGCCACGGCCTGCTGCAGCCGGGGATATAATACGTCCATGGCTACGGCGCCCCCTGCGGCGCCACCCGGATAAAGCGCAGATCGTCCTGAGTCGGCGGCGTCATAAAGAAGCGGAAGTCAATCCGCCGGTTTTCCTGGCGTCCCGCTTCCGTGTCGTTGGCTTTTATGGGCCGGGTATCGGCATAGCCGCCGCAGGACACGAGCGCTTCCTTACCGGTGTTGCGCAGCTGGGCCAGACCCGGAGCCGCCGCCAACGCCGCATGAAAGGTATTGATGGCCCGCTGGGTGGACAATTCCCAGTTGGACGCAAATTTATCGGTTTGGATCGGCAAATTGTCGGTATGCCCTTCCACAAACACGGTGTTGACGCTGCCCTGGTAGCGGGGGCGATTCAACACTTCATTAATCACCGGGCCCAAGATCCCGACCACTTCCTGTCCATGCGGCTTCAACTCCGCTTCCCCCAGGTCGAACAGCACGCCTTCCGGCAGACGCAGCACGCCCAGCTCCAGATCCACCGCCACATCAATGTTACGGTCCTTCATTTCCTGCTGAATTACCTTCAATATATCCGCCCGCTTGAGAGTATTTTCATTCAGTTGTGCCGCCGCCTGGTTGAAAGTCACTAAAAAATAGGCAAACGCCAGAATGAACACACTCAGCAAAGCACACATCAGGTCGGTGATGGAGACGCTGAACGGATCATCCGTCCCTTCGGTCCGCCTGGTTCGTTGCCGCATATAGGCCACAACCGTTCACCCCGCTTACGAATTCTTGGATTTTTCCAGCACCGGATACAGATCTTCCACCGTCTCGCCCAATTCTTCAATCGCCGTGGACAAATGGCCGACACACTGGCTGAGGCTTTGCTGGGTCCGTTCCAGAAACTGGCTGAGACTTTCGTCGGTAACGGTACGATATTCCCGCAGGCCTTCCGCCAGCGAGTCAAACACCGCGTCCAGATCACCCCGGACCAGACCGAATTTGGTCTCATACGCCTGCCAGGAGCTTTGCGTCAGCTGCAGTGACTCCCGGACCGTATCGTTGCTCTGCTGGGAATTGACCAGGTGGGCCGCCATCTGCCGCTCCGATTCCTGAACAATATCAGCAAAGGCTTGCTGAAAGGTCTGCATTTCCGACAACGTGGCCTTCAGATGGCCCACGCTGTCGCGAACCGGCGTGGCGGCCTCACCGAAAGCGGCCGCGGCGATCCCCGATTTTACCACATTATCCTGGAACATCGCCACCGTATCCCGCACCTGGTTCAAAAGCTCCGCCAGCTGTTGGCGTTCTTCCTGGTAACGACCGGCCACCTCGGCAAAGCTCTGACGGAACCCGTCGGCCATCTGTCGGAACTCAGCGCTCATCCGGCCGCTCTCGTGGGTCATATTTTGCTCAAACCGTTCCATGACGCCGGCGGTTTCTTTCGACACGCTGCCCATGCTGGCCGCAAACTCCAGTCCGGCCTGCCGGGTGGTGGCTTCAATCGACGCCTGCTGGCGGGCCAGGTTGACGGCCATAATATCCAGCACCTGCTGCATTTTCTGCTGCGTCCGGTCACCCATTTCCTGCTGCCGGGACAACGCCCCGTCCAGCACTTCATGAACCGTGGTCGACATGGTGCGGATGTGTTCGCCGGTCTGGTCATGCAACTGCTGCTGCACAGCGTTGGTCCGCTCCACGGTGCTGAGCATCTCGGCCTGCTGCTGGGTCAGACTCAGCGTCAGCAGATCCAGCACCTGTTGAATCTTGACCTCGGTCTGCGCGTTCATCGCCCCCTGGCGCTCCACCGCCATATCGAGAATTTCCTGCACTGTGCGGGCCATCACCCGGATATTGCTGCCGGTCTGCTCGTTGAGTTCCCGCTGCAGATTGCCGGCCCGTTCCGTCGTGTCCGACAGCGCCGACTGCACCGTCCGCAGCGTATCGCCCACCGACCCCAGTTCCCGTTTGGTCCCCTGCGTCAACTCGCTGGACACCTGGGTCAGGTTCTGCAAAGACCGCTCTTCAAAGGAGTCCAGCAGAGTCCCCATATAGCTGACAATGTTATCCATCTTCAGCACAAAGTCTTCGCCAATCCGGCCCGTGGTCTGTTCCAGATGGTCCTGCTGCCGGGTCAGGTTTTCCGCCATGACCTGCAACACCATCTGCAGTTTCTTTTCCGTCTGCCGGCTCATTTCTTCCTGGCGGCTGACCGCCAGATCCAGTACGCTGCGAACCGTGGAGGACATGTCCTGAACCTGTTCTCCCATCCGGATGTGCAGTTTCTCCTGCAATTCGCCGGACTGGCTGACCGTATTGGCCAGCGTCAGCTGCACATTGTCCAGCACCTGCCCCAGCAGGGCCATTTGTTTGCCGGCGCCTTCACTGATAGCCTGAGCCACCTGACTGGTGCCGGAACGGTTCAATTCCTCAATCGCGCCCACCAGGCTATTCAATGCCGGGGTCACTGAGCGGGTAAACTGACGGCTGACGGCTTCGGCCAATGCCTCGGCCATTTCGCTGTTCACCCGGTCCAGCGCGGCGGTTTGACGCCGATTTTCCCCCAGCATATCGGCCAGCCAGGCTTCCTGCGGCCGCCGCCGGCACAGCTGATCCAACAGTTCCTGCAAATCCCGGATTTCATGCCGCACCTGATTCCGCTTCCGTTTCTCATACCAGGAAACCAGCAGGGATAACACCAGGCCCCAGAGGGACGTGGAAAATTTTGTGCCAATCCCTTCCAGCAGTCCACGTATTCCTTCCCGCAGCACCTCAATATCCTGCGAAGCCAGATTCACCTGGCTCAAACCCACCGTCAAGCCCCAGAAGGTTCCCAAAATACCCATCCCGGTCAAATAGCCGGGGATCGCCTGATAGACCTGCAAATTCATGCCCTGGGCGGCCAGAATCCGTTCTTCGTTAAAGAAGAATTCCGCATCCACAGTACTGTATATAGCCTCGATTCCCGTAGCCGCATCACTGCGGATAAAAGTCCGTTCATACTCGTCCCACAATCCGCCCAGGCGGGGGTCCGCTTTCATATACTGACGCACCTGTTCCAGATGGTCTTCCTGCGAAACTTCCGCCGGTCGCTGCAACAGCGCGCGGGCCTGTCGCAGCGCCGCCAGCAGTGGCCGGATTTCCTGCCGGAGAAACCGCTGGTAGATATAATGATACACCAGCCACAACATGATGAAGATAAATAGAATCAGACTGGCGTTAGCCAGGCTGGGACGCTTCAACACCGGAATAATTGGAAAAACAATATTGAACGCATCAACAAACATTTGCCAAATCATCGACACTCATCCTACTCCCACAATAAAATAACCGCAAAAAAACAGGCGGTTTCTTTTGTTTATTCAGTCCATGACTGCAAAAGTCCTGCCTGCTTCCCACTAACCGATGTTATTTTTCTCCGACTGCTTTTTTCTCCAATACCGCTTCTTCTGCGATTCCGGCTTCCGCTGGTTCGCGGTTGCCGCCAAACGCCTGAACCTTGTTCCGTCCCTGGCGTTTGGCACTATACAGTGCCCGGTCGGCCTGCCAAAAAGCTATCTGACTGTCGTTTGTTTCGTCCTTTACCGCCACCCCGATACTGACCGCCACCGATATCCGGGCGTTATCCCAGAAAAAATCCCCGCTGGCAATCCGTTTCCGCAATCGTTCGGCAATCTTCATACCCAGTTCCAGGTCGGCATCAGGTAAAACAATGGCAAACTCTTCACCACCGTAACGGAAGGCCAAATCTTCCTCCCGCAGACCGAGGCGAAGTAAATCGCCCATCTCGCTCAGTACCCGGTCACCGCAAAGATGGCCGTATGTATCATTGATTTTTTTGAAATGGTCAATATCAATCAACAGCAGTGTGTAGTCCGTAATCGATGCTGCCATTTCCTGATAGGCCCGATAATTGTACAGGCCGGTCAGTTCATCGGTCAGCGACAGCCGGTAATGATGGTTATTCATGTTCAGCAATTCGGTTACCCGATTTTCCTGCCCTATCTGATTCTGCCAGATTTGGTGCAGTTGCAGCGCCATCCAGGCTATCAACAGCAGACTCAGCACCATAAAGGACAGTTCCTGTACCGCCGCCAGATCAAGTTGCGGCCGGTAAAACAGCACCGCCGCCAAATACACCGGTACCGTCAGTAAAATCAGTCGCAGGGCCCGTTGTCGTCCTACCCGCAGCACGCCCCTGAGCAGCAGCAATGGGTATAATATCGCGCTGTAAGCTACTCCGGTCACGGTCATCGCCGCGCACAACGCCAGGTTGACGGAATATTCCGGCAGTACTAATTCCTGATCCCGCAATAAAATATTATATACGCTATAGGCGCCCAGCAATACCAGTTGCCCCAGCCGCACCTCACCATCCGTCAAAAGAAGGCTGCATCCGGCGGCAAACAAGGCAAACACCACTCCGGAAAGTCGCAAAACTCGCCGCAGTTGAACGGTATTTTCGTCCCACCCAGGCATATCTCCTTTTTTTCCCATGGCCGTCCCCCCGTTTTCGACAAATATCGCCTACATAATATT
>DATMYQ010000372.1:0-9670 GCA_035560935.1 Patescibacteria group bacterium
CAGCCATGGGCTTTGCGGTTGGATTTTGCCACTGAGGTACAGCTGCTGCGCATTATTCAGGAGGCCCTGAATAATGTCCGCAAACATGCCAAGGCCAGCCGGGTTAAGGTGAGCATTCAGTCGACCGCCGGCGAGACCCGCGTATGCGTGGCCGATGACGGGCAGGGTTTTGACATGGACGCTTCTCTGCCGGGAAAAAATCATTATGGACTGGACATCATGCGGGAACGGGCCAATGAGGCCGGAGGCGAATTCCGTATTGAATCCAAACCGGGCGAGGGGACGACGGTGACTGTCAAATTTTCGTTGCGAAGGGTTGAAACGAATGAAGATATTGTTGGTGGATGATCATGCGCTGTTTCTTGAGGGACTCAAAAATTTTCTGGAGGTTAACGATATTCAAGTACTCGGCACAGCCAGAAGCGGGGAGGAAGCGCGGGCCAAAGTCGCGATATTGAAACCGGAACTGATTCTGATGGATGTTCAGATGGCAGAGTGTGATGGCATTGAGTCCACCCGTTTGATCAAGCAGGAATATCCGAAAGTAAAGATCGTCATGCTTACCGCCAGTGCGGATGACGACAGTCTTTTTGCCGCGATGCGGGCCGGGGCTGTGGGGTATTTGATAAAAAGTATGGAACCGGAACAATTTCTAAAACAGCTCTTCAGCCTGAATGAAGGAGAGATGCCACTTGCTCCGGGACTGGCTATGCGCCTGCTGGACGAATTTGCCCGCCGTGATCAAATAAAAGAGGCCGCTGTCGATGAGGATGAACCGCAATTGACCAAACGCCAGACAGCGGTTTTACAGCTTCTGACCGAGGGCTTGACTTATAATGAGATTGCCCGGCGGTTAGCGTTAAAAGAAGTTACCGTCAAGTATCATGTCCGGGAGATTATAGACAAATTGCATCTAGGCAACCGGACCCAGCTCATCGCGTATGCATCCCGGCTGGGACTGGGCGGAGGGAAGTCGCTGTAGGCTGATTTCGCGGTGTCAGGGTCATATGAAGTATAGTCGGTGAACTATCTGAAAGTATAGTGCCGACTATACTTTCTTTATTTTTGGGGCTATATCAAAAGCGAGTATCGGGAAGAAAATTTTTTGTTATGATGATTTTAGTCGTATTTTGACAAAAAATCGATGGAAAAGACGGTGATTGTTCTGAACCAACGGTTGGAAGTAGGAGTGTGCGGCAACAGTATGTTTTTGAACGGTATGGCGGCCGGTCTGAAAGTCCAGGGAATGTTCCGGGTAAGCCGACTGGAGAAAACGCTGGCGGACGCGCTACTGGACATAAAAATGCTTTCCCTCGATACCGTCCTCTTTGAATATGCTGACGCCGAACGGCCCGGGATTGCCGCATTGCTGCGGGAGTGCCCCGGAATCCGTCTGATCGGCCTCGAGGCCGAGCGCAACGCTCTTATCGTATTTTCCGGTCATGAACATGTTGTGACCAATGTGGAAGATCTGATACAGGTGATTGCGAACAAACGAGTTGTTAAGTGAGGAGAATGGTTATGATAATACGAACCTTGCTGGTTTATGAAGAAACCGAAGAGCTGGGTAATCTGCATGCGTTATTGTCGTTTTTTTCGGAAATCAGCGTGGTCGCGACCTGCCATGATTCGAAGAGTGCTTTGCTGTTTTGTGAGAAACATGAGGTGGATGTTATTTTTGTGGGTCTTGAAATGAGTAAAGGCACGGAATTGGTGGCGGCAATACGGAAAATGGCGCCGGCGATCATCCTTGTTTTTATTAGCGGATATAGTGATTATGCCGTTAAGGCTTTTGAAATCAATGTTCAGGATTACTTGCTGAAACCCATTACGAAAGAACGGATGGGGATTACCGTTGCCAAACTCAACTATCTGGTCCGGCTACGCCAAATGCCTAAGTCATCTGCCGCACCGGCCACGGCGGATTTAATTCCCGGCAAGAATAACGGCCGCATTTATCTGCTGAAGGTACAGGATATTCTCTACTTCACCACGTCCGGAAGAAATGTTTTTGCCGCCGTGGACACCGGTCTGTACAAACTGCAGGGGAGCCTTTCCTATTGGGAAGAACGCTTGCCGCGGGGGAAATTTTTTCGGTGCCACAATGGTTATATTGTCAACTTGGCTAAGATCGAATACATTGTGCCTTTTTTCAAGAATGCCTATTCGATCAAAATTAGCGGGAGTACAGAAACTGTCCCGGTCAGCCGTACCTTTGCCAAAGACCTGAAACAACGTGTCCTGTTAAAAGCCTGACTTTGGTGAGGGCAAAATAAAAAACGCTTGCCGTGTAATAAAACCGGCAGGCGTTTTTTATGGATAACAGAATGAGCCGCTGCTATTGCAGGTTGGCAGTTCCGCTGGCGTCCAGGACGATTTGCGAAACACCCCGCAAGTTTAAACCGGTCCAGGAAATCGTGTTGCCTTCAGGATCTAATGCCTGCATATCCCAGGTGCCGGCGTTCGGATCCAGATTGATGCCAACTTGGGTACCGCTCGGCATGACCTGACTGCCTAAAAGATCGCCACCCCAATCGTTCTGACTGGAAATGGTAATATTCAATTCATGGATTTCCACGCCGGTTTGATTGACCAGGTTGATCGTGGCGGCTGAGGCGATGCCTGAGAACATAAGCAGGCACAGAGAGAGAATGAGAAACAGGGTAAGACTTTTTTTCATGGTAGAACTCCTCCTAAAATTTATTTCGTATGAATATATACGAGAAATAGAGAGAGATTCCCTCTGGGAAAATAAGTAAAGATGGCTTAAAACGGGCGATATATGACGGAAAACGAACCTAATACGGTGACAATAGCACAATATAAGCGCTAAAAAGCACCAGTTGCGCTATTTTAAAGATTTTTGCCAAATGTCGGGTTTGGATGATGCGCCTATTTGAGGCTAAAACTGACGCGGAGCTTAACAGTAAAACGGCAAGCGGTGATTGCTGGCAAGAAAAATACCGGTTATTCAGCAAAAAGAACCACTTTTACCAAAACTGTTTCCAATGAATATGGCGCGGGTTATACTTGTGTAGCAAAAAAATAAGAAAGGAGAAAGACGGATGGATGCAGATACAATTTATATGGTGGTCTTATACCTTATTGTAAGCTATACAGGGGCGAAGACCGGAGAAAAGTTTCGTATCGGCGCAATGCAAGAGTATTTTATTCCTATATACGGGCAGGTATTACTCTGCAAATGCGCCAGAATTTCTCCGTGGTGGGTTCTGGGAATGTTTGTGCCGCTGGTGAATCTGGTCGCCTGCGTACGGATTTATGGTAAGCTTGCGCAGTGTTTGGGTAAGAACTTTTGGCTTTACGGCCTGGGTTCCTTTTTCCTCATCCCGATGCTAATTATCGCTTTGGACAGTTCCAAACCGGTCGACAGCATACAGGAAGCGTAAGCGTTTGAAATGGAGTTCAATAAAAAATGGAGGAATGTAACTTGAAATTTTATCAACAGTCTTGGTTCATTTGGATTATGCTCTTTTTATTCTTTCCGGTGGGTTTGTTTTTGTTGTGGCAATACGCTGATTATACGACGAAAAGTAAAGGGATTATCACGGCGTTAATCCTAGCATCTGTGATCTGGTGGGTAACATCAGGCTCGCAGGCATAGAGAAAACGAACTCCCGCTTTCGGCTGCATCCTCAAAGGAGCAGACAGGAGCGGGAGTCTTGGTATCAGGCAAGTGCGGAGTTAAACCGGGCGTGCTTGGTAAAGGATAGACGTTCAGTACGCTGATGAGCTGCCGGAAGGGAGGTTAGCCATGCTTATCACCAACAAGAAGATCACATTCGCAGTAACCGGAGCCTTTTTATTTTTGATTATTATTTTGAACGGCTGCACTTTTTCTCCGGATGTCAAGGGTTCAGGTAAAGCGCAATATACGGTTATGATTTATATGAACGGCTCCGATTTGGAGAGCGATGAAGAAGATGGCGGGGCCGCTACGGATAATTTGCGGGAGCTGTTGGATATCGGTTCCGATGGCAATGTTAACGTCGTTGTTGAAACCGGCGGCACCAAGGAGTGGTATGCTGAAGAAATCAGCAGTGAGAACCAGCGCTGGCTGCTCAGCGGGAACGAACTGGAACTGGTAAAAGATGATCTGGGCAAAAAAAATATGGCCTCGCCGTCAACGCTGGAGGATTTTATTTGTTGGTCAGTCGCGAATTATCCCGCCCAAAAATATGTGCTGATTTTCTGGGATCACGGCGGTGGTGCGGTATATGGGTTTGGCAATGATGAGAATTATCCGCAGGAGCCGTCGCTGACCGTGGACAAAATCCGCCTGGCGCTGGATCAGGCGTATCAAAAAACCAATACGCGATTTGAATTAATCGGCTTTGACGCCTGTTTGATGGCCAACCTGGAAACGGCGGATGCCATAGGCGCTTATGCTGATTACCTGGTTGCCTCCGAGGAAGTAGAGCCGGCGCATGGCTGGGATTATAGCCATATGCTGGAAAGTCTCAAAAAGAATCCGGGCATGAGCGGGGCAACGTTGGGGAAGGCAATTGCGGACGGGTATAAAGCCAAAGCCGAGGAATGGGAAACATTTTCCGAGATTACCTTGTCGGTAATACGGTTGGACAAAGTGCCTGCCGTAATCAAGGCCGTTAATGATTTTGCCAAACAAACATCAGTCGACCTGCAAAATCCCACGCGGATTATGAATATGGCCAAATCCCGGGCACGGGCGGAGGACTATGGTGATCAAGGAGATGGCGTGGCATCGGATATGGTGGATTTGTATGATCTGGTTAAGGCATCGGCACCGTCGGACATTTCCCGGCAAATGATGCAGAGCATTAAAGAAGCGGTGGTTTATAATGTGACCGGTGATATGAAGCCCCATGCCCAAGGGATCTCGATCTATTTTCCGTGCCGGGACAAAGAAAGCTTTGCCGGCAACTTAAAAAAATATCAACATATTGGATTCTCACCGGATTATATCCAGTTTGTCACTCAATATGCCGCCAGCCTGGCCAACACCCGGGTCATCGAACTGGAGGCAAAAGTACCGCAGCAAGTAAGGAACAAAATGGATGAATACATAACATTCCAATTAAAAATTGACCCGGCGGAAATTCCTTATGTTGACGCTGTCTACTCTGTATTGGCTCAGCCGCTGGCAGGATCCGGCAACCGGGTGATGATCCTAGGCCGGGACCGTGACGTTGACGTTGCGGAAAACGGTTTTTTGCAAAGTGAGTTTGGTGGTGGCTGGGTTACGCTGGGGGGATATTTCGTCAGCATGTACCTGACAGAAATCACCGATGACTATGACGCATATTCCATCCCGGTCAAACTTAATGGTAAGAACATGTATATTTTGGTATTATACACTGACGAAAAACCGGAGGGGAAAATTATCGGCGCCTGGCGGGGCATTGACAGAAATAGCGGTATGGCCGACCGCCGGATCAGAAAAATAAAACCGGGCGATAAAATCATTCCCCGTTATCCGGTTCTGAATTTGGACACCAGGGAGGAAACTGAAATGGAAGGCGCTGAATTTACCGTTGATAAAAAATTGCGGTTGGGTGTGAGCGATTTACCGTCAGGAGATTATTTATACGGTTTTGCGATTAACGACATCTTTCAGCATGAACAGTATTCTACTTTTTCCAAAATTTCCGTCGGACAAAAATAGCCGACGATTGTCACCAAAGATAGCGCTTTATATATTTCAATGCCATGGGGCGGCTGGGGAAAATATTCCTCACCGTCCCTCTTTTTTGTGGACGGCTGTGGAATCGATGGTACCTTGTAAATGATTTTAGTGGTAAAATACCAGTGTAAGCGGCAGCGTCGCCTCGGAGGAAGTGCGGATTCTCTCTGCCGGCGGCAATTTGAACAAAGATGGTGAGCATATGCCTATTCATGGTGCAGAGTTGTATTCCTTTATCGCGGTGATCCTGTTGATGATCATATCCCCGGGAGCCAATCAGGTGTTGGTACTCCAGTCCGGTTTGATTTCCGGACATAAAGCGGCCATGTATAATGTTTTTGGCGTCGCCAGTTCGATGTTTATTCATGCCTCGCTGGCGGGCTTGGGAATATCGATTGTCATTATGAAATCACCGGCGTTATACGGCTTGATTAAATTGCTGGGTGTTGGTTATCTGGCGTATTTGGCTCTTTCCAGCATATACAGCGCCTACCGGCTGCGGCATCAGTTCGTGGGTAACCCGCAGGAGGGGACCGTTGCCGAAAGTAAGGAACAATCTGCTGAAACCGCTCTTACCTCTTTCTTTAAAGGCTTTAACACCAACGTGATGAACGTTCAGACCTCCTTTGTTTTTCTTTCGATTTTTCCACAGTATATGGATTTCGAACGCGCCTTGCTGCCGCAGTCATTATTGCTTACTTTGATTTTTGTCGGTTTACTGCTCAGCTGGTATGCGCTTCTCATTACGCTGATTTTCAAAATCCGGCATTATTTGCTCAAACCCAGTATTCAATCCGGCATCAAGGCCGGTACCGGAGTGCTGTTGCTGGTTATGGCGACGAAAATGTTTTTAAAGACGTAAACACATTGCTTCGATAAGAAATAAATGAACCCGGCGGATTTCACCGGGTTCATTTTTCTTTTTGGCATGAATTTGATGGCAGTCAATACATTTAGTGGTGTGGCAAGCTTCTGGCCGGTTAGCATCGTCTGATAAATACTTAGACGCTGATTTATAACCGGAACTGTGCCACCGCTGTATGAAGTTCCTGGGCCAGGGTAGCCAGCGAACGACTTGCCGTCGCAATTTCTTGCATTGACGCCAGCTGTTCTTCGGTAGCGGCTGAAACGCTCTGTGCTTCATCGGTCGATTTTTTACTCAGTCCGTCGATTTTATGCACCGATTCTACAATCTTTTCGCTCCCTACGGCCATATCATGGATCGCGGCAGAGATTTGTTTGATCTGATCGGAAACATCGGTTACCAGCGTGGCTATTTCACGGAAGGACACACCGGCCAAATCGACTACTTCCGCACCGGTTTTGACTTCTTGAGTACCCTGTTGCATCGCCTGAACGGCTTTGTCGGTATCTACCTGAATTTCACCGATCAGCCGGGCGATTTTTTTCGCTGCTTCTTCGGATTGTTCGGCCAGTTTCCGGACTTCGTCGGCCACCACCGCAAACCCGCGTCCCTGTTCTCCGGCTCGTGCCGCTTCAATGGCAGCATTGAGGGCCAGCAGGTTCGTCTGACCGGCAATCCCCGAAATGGCGTCGACAATCTGACCAATTTCTTTGGAACGTTCCCCTAATTTGGCGACAACCTGGGACGAGGTGTTGACCGTCTGCTCAATTTGGCTCATTTGACTGACGGCTTTATTGATGGCGGTGCCGCCTTTGACAGCTTTATCCGCTGCTGTTTCCGACTGTCCGGCCACTGAGGATGCATTGGCGGCGATCTCCTGGATGCCGGCCGACATTCCGGTGACAACGTTGACGGTTTCATTAGCGGCAGTCATCTGTTCGGATGCCCCATTGGCGACTTCCTGGATGGAGCGGGCGACCTGGTTGGTGGCCTGGGAGGACTGGTCGGCGCTGGCCGTCAGTTCTTCGCTGGCGGCCGCCAGGTGTTGGGCGTCAGCGGAAATCTGTTTAATCAGGGTGTGGACGTTTTGTGCCATATGCTCGAAACTTTGGGCCAGATGGCCAATCTCATCCTGGGAATTGATCTCAAGATTGGTCAACGTCAAGTCACCGTCGGCAATTTTCCTGGCAGCCCGGTCCAGCTTTTGGATGGGCTTGGCGATTCGCCGTGCAAACCAGGCAATAATGATAGCGGCAAGGAACAGAACAATCACTATCGTGATCAGTGAAATCCATGTTAAAGCGACCATGCCTTCCAGCGCTTCTGCAACCGGTAAGCTCACCGCCAAAGACCAGCCAGCGTTTTTGACCGGTGCAAACGCCACCATTTTTTCCACGCCATTGTATTCATAAATAGTGATACCTGTTTCTCCTTTGATCATACGCTCGGCTGTTTGACGTAACGATGGCGGCAGTTTATCGTTTTTTACGGGATTATCTTTCATCACAAGCTCTTTGTTGGGATTGGCCACTGTCAGGCCATCACCCTTCAACATATAGGCGTAGCCCGTCCGGCCGATTTTCACTTCACTAATTTTTTTGGAGAGTTCGTTCAAGTCGATGGCGCCGAAGCATACTCCGGTCACTTTACCATCCGTTGCCTTGACCGGCGCGGCAAAAACGGCTACCAAATTTCCCGTGGCGGGCGAAACCACGGGGTCAGATATCGACGGTTCGCCGCGCAAGGCCTTTTGGATATACTCTCTCGCACTCAGATTGATGGTCACCGCACTGGAGTCAATAGCGTTCCCATCAGGACTTAGATAGCCTAAAGAGGCGTACCTGCCATTACTCTTGAGGGCAGAAGTTAAAAACGGCAGAATCTGTTCTTTGTTTCCCGTTTGAAAAATCGGTGCCAGGGCAAAAGCGCTCATTTCGAGTTTGTGAGCCTCAAGCCAGTCGTTGACATCACCAGCTGAGTTGGTTGCCAGGGTTTGGATCTCTTTAGTAGTGTTCGTGTAGACGAGTTCACGCGCTTTCCAGTAGTTCAGTCCTCCCAGTGTGCCCAGGGCTCCGAGAAAAATAGCCAGAATAGTTACCGTAAGCTTCATCTGAATGCTTTTCAAAATAGATACCTCCCCACAACATGAATTGGAAATGTATGCAATGGATTTATATTGGGACTTTATGGAGATTTGAGACACTGTTTGACATTGTGCTGATAATTAAGAAAATTCGACAAGCGCTGACATATCCCTGCCTGAAGATTCATTTTAAAGAGATTTCCTAATAACTATCCGCTGATTAGTGAAAGATAGTTACTGCTGATTAGGAACATTGAGATATGTGCATTAGAATTTTTACTCAAATGAAATGGAAGAATAGAGTAAAGCGATTTGTCGACACCGCGCGAAAAGCCGGGCAGTGGTTCCGGAATGAAATTGCAAACGGAAAAAGGAAGCAAAGACAAAGAAATCGAGTGAGCGTTTTTCTGTAAAACAATATGTCTTTGCAGGTTATTACGCGAGAAAAAAGAATAATAAATAAAGAATAAATCCTTGTGGCTTGTAGGACAACTAAAGTATGATTGTCCAAATTTTTCGCGGAAGGGGATTGGTTGGCGTTTTGTCGTTATATCGAAAGCCGGCATAGTTGCTTTTAACATTGGATGGACAGACGGTAGAATAGAGATGCTGCTGTAATCGGAACGAATTTTTGAAGGAGTGTTCGTCATCCATGGCAATCGATGTGAAAGATCATAAAAAAGAAGGATTTTTGGAATATAAAATTGGAGTAAAAATATGCATCCTCTATTTTTTGATCGGAAGTGCTTGGATCTTATTTTCTGATCATGCCGCCGCAATGCTGGCAAATAACGTCGAAGAATTGATGCTGATCAGCACCTATAAAGGGTGGGCTTTTATTTTGATTACCACTATTCTGCTTTTTTTTCTTATTGGTTATTTTCTGAAGCAAGTGCTGGAAAGAAACCGGCAGCTTTATACCGCGCATTGCGAACTGGAAGCTTCTTATGAAGAAACCACCGCGATCGAAGAGGAACTCCGGCAACAGTTCGATGAATTGGAGAAACAAACACAGGCGTTGACTCTCAGCGATCAAAAATAT
>DATMYQ010000373.1:0-26153 GCA_035560935.1 Patescibacteria group bacterium
GTATAATGTAAATATCAGAGTTTTGAAGCAAAGAAGCGGTAGGCCGGTACAAACGGCAGAGGATGTGGCGGAATGGAAATTTTGCTGGTTGATGATGACCGGGAATGCCTGAAGGAGCTGGTGCACATTATTGAACCGGCGGGGCACCGCTGCCGCGCGTTTCAATCGACGGCGGCAGCGGTGGCGGAACCGTTGGCAGCTTTTGATGTGGTGATTACGGAATGGAAAAAACCGCAGTTGGACGGACTGGCGGTGCTGGACGCTGTTCGGGAGCGGCAATGGTCAGCCAAAGTGATTATTCTTACGGGATACGGCGATGTGGAAGGCGCCCTGGCCGCATCTCAGTATGGAGCATACGCTTTTTTATGCAAGCCGGTCCGGCGGGAGGCTTTACTGGAAACGCTGGCGGAAATCAGCCAGGACGTGAAACGGCGAAACTGGGAAAAAAAAGAATGGGAAAAGAAGGTGAAAGAGTATCGGCGATTGAAAAAAGCCTATGATGACATTATGACGCTGCTGGACAGCAGTGAGCCGTTGGCGGAGAAACCGCCGGTACAGGGGTGAGAGTATGGCGTTTACGTATTTCTTCCGGGATGTGCATACCTTGAATTTAGTGGTGCAGCATTTGTTGCCGCAGGTAGCCGGACGCAGCCGGGTAAAGGTGTGGGACGCGGGGTGCGCCATGGGCCAGGAACCCTATTCTCTGGCTATTTTATTGGCGGAGGGAATGGGGAAATTTGCCTTTCGCAACGTGCATATTGACGCCACCGATCTGGACGGCAGTTGCCTGTTTGGTGATATCATCGCCGGCGGGGAATATCCGGCGGAAGAATTGCAACGGATTCCGGAGGACAAACTGCAACGCCATTTTGCGCCGTCGGGACGGTCCGGTTACCTCCGGTTAAATGAGGAGATTCGCAGCCGGGTGACGTTTCGACGCCATGATTTGCTGACGTTGCAGCCGCCGGGAGCGGAATATAGCCTAGTGATCTGCAAAAACGTTTTGCTGCATTTCAGCGCGCAGGAACGGGTCAGTGTGCTCCAAATGTTTCACCGTTCGCTGGTGCCCGGTGGCCTGCTGGCACTGGAACAAACCCAGAAGTTGCCGCAGGCGGTGGCGGAATTGTTTGTGGCCGTGACCGCCGAGGCACAAGTGTTTCAGAAACGGGGGGAACCGGGGTGAGGGTAATCTGTCTTAAACCCAATGATAAGCTGTATTCTTGCCAGTCTTACCTGATTCTGGGGGACTGGAACCGTCTGGAGGATGTCAATACATTGATTGATGCCGGCGTGGATAACTTTGTCCTGCAGGAGATTGCCCGGATTTCCACCGGTGTTGGCAAGAGTGCGGTGGATCAGATTCTGCTGACACACAGCCATTTTGACCATGCGGCGGGGAGTTGTATGATTCAGGAGGCTTACCGGTCGCGGGTCCGGGCGTTTGCACCGCTGGCTTATGTTGATGAGGTGCTGCGGGACGGAGAAACGGTGCGCTGCGGTGACCGGGATTTTCGCGTCATTCATTCGCCGGGACACTCCAACGATTCGGTTTGCCTGTATTGTGAGCAGGAACGGGTGCTGTTTTCCGGCGATACGCCGCTGGTGATCCGGACGGCGGGCGGCGCCTACACGCTGTCGTTTGTTCAAGTACTGGAGCTGCTGGCCGGATTGAAGATTGATACGGTGTACCCCGGCCATGGAACGCCGATGACCGCTCACATCCGGGCAATGATCCTGCAGACGCTGAAAAATGTCAGGAGTAGTGTGGTCTGCGACTGACCCGAAAAGTGACGCAAAAATACCTGGCGGGGAAACCGGAGTGGCTATTGCTTATCTGTGATAAACAGGGTAAAATAGAACGGAATAACGCGGAGGTGCGTGCGCCTGGCGTCATGGGAGGGATTGAATGATGGCAAAACACATTACTACTGTGAACAAGTCTTCGCTGCAGCAGACGGTAAAAACCGGCGGTTGCGGTGAGTGCCAGACTTCTTGTCAGTCGGCTTGCAAGACGTCCTGTACGGTCGGCAATCAGGTCTGTCAGAAATAGGCGCCTGCCAATGGCCCCTTGCCTGCAAGTAGGCAAGGGGACTTCGTTTTTAAGGGAGGACTATACAATGAACATCCATCGTTTTTTTCTCAACGACATGTATATTTTACTGGATGTAAACAGCGGTGCCGTCCATGTGGTGGATAAGCTGGTTTATGATATGATGGAATTTTTTGACGGTACCAACGATCAGTCGGTGCTGGAACGGGTGAGTGGCCGTTATGACCGGACGGCGCTGGAAGAAGCGTTGGCGGAACTGCGGCAGTTAATGGCGGATCAGCGGTTATTCTCACCGGCGGTGGAGGCGGACACGGTGTTTGCCGCCGTACCGGTAGTGAAGTCGCTGTGCCTGCACGTAGCTCATGACTGCAATTTGCGCTGCGGTTACTGTTTTGCTGAGACCGGCGATTTTGGCGGTGACCGGGGTTTGATGAGCGTGGACGTGGGGTGCCGGGCGGTGGACTTCATCATTGCCAACAGTGGCTCGCGGCAACACTGCGAGATCGATTTTTTCGGCGGGGAACCGCTGCTTAATATGAAAACCGTCCGGGCGGTCACGGCCTATGTCCGGCAACGGGAACGGGAAACGGGCAAGATTTTTAAGTTGACGTTGACCACTAACGCCGTCTTATTGAATGATGAGATCATTCGTTTCCTGAACGACGAAAATATCAGTCTGGTGCTCAGCCTGGACGGCCGTCGGGAAGTGCACGACCGGATGCGTCCCCGTGTCGACGGCAGCGGCAGTTTTGACCAGGCCGTGGAAAAAATCCGGAAAGTGGTGACGTCGCGGCAAGGGCAGAATTACTACGTCAGGGGAACCTACACCGGTTATAATCCGGATTTTGCCGCCGATGTACTGGCGATGGCCGATTTGGGATTTGAACAGTTGTCGGTGGAACCGGTGGTGGCCAAGGACGCGGCTTATGAAATTACGGAACAACAACTGCCGGAGATTTTCCGGCAGTATGAATTGCTGGCGGCGGCGTATCTGGAACGACGGGCGGCCGGCAAAGGCTTTGAGTTTTTTCACTTTAACCTGGATATTCATCATGGTCCCTGTTTGGCTAAACGCCTCAGCGGCTGTGGCGCCGGACACGAGTATTACGCAGTGACGCCGGACGGCGACCTGTATCCCTGTCATCAGTTCGTGGGCCGGGAACAATATCGTCTGGGCAATGTGTTTGACGGTGTGACCAACAGGGAATTACCGGGCGTTTTTCGGCAGGCGCACGTGCTGAACAAGCCGGAATGCCGGGAATGCTGGGCGCGCTTTTACTGCAGCGGCGGCTGCCATGCCAATGCTGAACTGTTTCACGGTTCATTGCTGCAACCGTATAAGCTGGGCTGCGAGCTGCAGAAAAAACGGCTGGAATGTGCGATTATGATCCAGGCCCGTCTGGCGTTGGACTGAGGCGGTGATGAAGAACGCCGCTTGTCGCGTGGAGATTGCCGGTATGGTTCAGGGAGTGGGATTTCGCCCGTATGTATGTAATCTGGCCCGCCGTCACGGACTGACAGGGTGGGTGTACAACCATGCCGGCGGGGTGACGCTGCAGGCAGAAGGGGCTGAGACGGCGCTGGAATTGTTTTTGACGGAGCTGCCACGGCAGCTGCCGCCCTTGGCACAGATTGATCAGCTGACCGTGCAGCCCTGCCGGCCGGCTGGCGACACGGAATTTGCGATTCGTTCCAGCGGTGGCGGACAGCCCACGGCGCTGATTGTACCGGATGCCGCCGTCTGCCCGGATTGCCTGGCGGAAATGCGGGATCCGTCGGATCGGCGCTACCGGTATCCGTTTATCAATTGTACCAACTGCGGTCCCCGTTACACGATTATTACCGGCATTCCCTATGACCGGCAAAATACGACGATGCAGGCCTTTGCGATGTGCCCGGATTGCCGGCGGGAGTATGAAGATCCCGTCAACCGGCGGTTTCATGCTCAACCGAATGCCTGCCCGGTTTGCGGGCCGCAGTGCCGGCTGCTGGACCGGCAGGGACGACAACTGGCGGTGAAAACCGACGCGTTGGAGCAGGCCCGGGAATGGATAGGCCGGGGCGGGATTTTGACGGTTAAAGGAATGGGAGGCTACCATCTGGCCTGCGATGCCCGGAATCCGGCGGCGGTGGCGGAACTGCGGCGGCGAAAATTCCGGGAGGACAAACCCTTTGCCGTGATGAGCGGCAGCCGGGAAGCGGTGGCGGCGGTCTGTCGCCTGACCGCGCAGGAGGAAACGCTGCTGACGGCGACGGCCCGGCCAATTGTGCTGCTGGCCAAGGGGGCAGGCTATGATCTGGCGCCGGCGGTGGCGCCGGACAATCCCGATCTGGGCGTGATGCTGCCTTATACTCCGTTGCATTGGCTGCTGCTGGCGCCGGAGGATTTGTGGGTGATGACGTCCGGTAATGTCAGTGACGAGCCGATTGCTTTTGGCGACGATGACGCATTGGCGCGTCTCGCCACCATTGCTGACGGATTTTTGGTTCATGACCGGGAAATATATAGTCGGGCTGACGACTCGGTTGTCAGAATTTTCGACGAAAAGCCGTATTTTCTTCGGCGCAGCCGGGGTTACGCGCCGGCGCCGCTGCCGCTGATGATGAATATGCCGGCGGTACTGGCGCTGGGCGGCGAACTGAAAAACACCTTTTGCCTGACCCGGGGGCGGCAGGCGTTTCTCAGCACCCATAACGGCGATCTGGAGAATCTGCCGACGTATGAAGCCTGGCGTGGCGCGATGGAGCATTATTGCCGTCTGTTGGTCATCCGCCCGGAAGCGGTGGCGTACGATCCCCACCCCCGTTACCTGACCCGGGGTTATCTGGAAGGACTGGAGTTGCCCAAGGTGGCCGTGCAGCATCACCATGCCCATATCGCGGCGGTACTGGCGGAGAACGGGTTACCGGGGCCGGTGATCGGCGTGGCCTACGACGGCACGGGATACGGAGCGGACGGCCATCTCTGGGGCGGGGAAATCTTAATTGCCGACCAGCGGGACTACCGGCGGGCGGCGCACTTTCGCTACCTGCCGCTGCCCGGCGGCGAGAAAGCCATCCGGGAACCCTGGCGTCTGGCCGCCTGGTTTTTGCAGCAGGAATACGGAGACGACTGGATTGACGGAACCTGGGACACCGCGCGGAAGGTGCGCCGGGATGCCGATAACTGGCGCCTGCTGCTGCAGGCGGCGGCGACAGGATTGAACACTCCGCTGACTTCCGGCGCGGGTCGGTTATTTGATCTGACGGCGGCATTGCTGGGTATCCGGCAGCAAGTTCATTATGAAGGACAGGCGGCGGTGGAACTGGAGCGGGCTGCCGGCCGCCGGCCGGGACAGGTGCGTCCTTATAGCCTCCGGACGGATCCGCAGAAACCCTGGGAACTGGATTTTTGGCCGTTGCTGCAGAGTCTGGCGCTGGATTGCCACCAGAAAAAACCGGTGGCGGAGCTGGCGGCGGATTTTCACACGACGCTGGCCGCTGCCACAGCGGAGGTGGTGGATCGCTTGGCGCTGGAGACCGGAATCCGGGAAGTGGCACTGGGTGGCGGCGTTTTTCAGAATATAACGTTTTTGGGGCAGGTAACCGGGCGCTTGGCGGCGAAAGGTTTTACAGTGTATATTCCCCGGCAGGCGCCGGCCAACGACGGCGGTCTGGCCCTGGGACAGGCCGCGGTGGCTGCTGCCCGGCTGCGGGACGGAAGGGATGGATAAGGATGTGTGTTGCGGTACCGGCCATGATGGTGGAACGGGAAGACTTTATGGCCACGGTGGACATTGACGGCGTTCGCCGTCAGGTGAGTTTGATGTTGCTGCCGGAAGCCCGGGTGGGAGACTATGTGCTGATCCATGCCGGTTTTGCCATTCAGACCATTGATGAAGAAGAAGCGTTGCAGACGTTGCAATTGTTCAAGGAGCTGGAAGCGTATGCCGACACGGAAGCTGACGGTTGATGAAATTCGACGGGCGGCGGAGCATCTGGCCCGGGATATTGAACGGCTGGTGCGGCGGCCGCTGCGCCTGATGGAAGTGTGCGGCACGCATACGGTGGCTATTTTTCGCAGCGGAATTCGTGAGCTGCTGCCGCCGGAGCTGGAACTGGTGAGCGGCCCCGGCTGTCCGGTGTGTGTGACACCGGCGGAATATATTGATCAGGCAGTGCGGTACAGCCGCCAGCCGGATGTGCTGATCGCCAGTTTTGGCGATATGCTGCGGGTACCCGGCTCGTTTTCCAGTCTGCTTGCGGAAAAGGCGGCTGGTGCCGATGTCCGGGTGGTATATTCACCATTGGACGCGGTACAGCTGGCCGGGGAGTATCCGGGAAAAACAGTGATCTTTCTGGCGGTGGGATTTGAAACGACGGCTCCGGCGGCGGCGGCGGCCATCGTGACGGCGGAGCGGGCCGGGTTGCCGAATTTTTTAACGCTGTCTGCGCCGAAGCTGGTACCGCCGGCGTTGAAACATTTGCTGGACGGAAGCGGGACCCAAGTGGATGGCTTTTTATTGCCCGGTCACGTTTGTGCGGTGACCGGCCTGGAACCGTTTGGCTTTTTGGCGGTGGAATATGGCGTTCCGGCGGTGGTCGCCGGCTTTGAAGGGCTGGATATTCTGCAGGCGATTCGGGCGTTGCTGGAAAATTTGGCAGCGGGGTCGCCGGAGATTGGCAATCAATACGGGCGGGTGGTTCGGGCTGCCGGCAACCCTGAAGCCTGCCATATTTTGGAAGAAGTCTATGAGCCGGTGGATTCCCGCTGGCGGGGGATTGGCGATATTCCGGTCTCGGGGCTGAAAGTCCGGGAGTCTTACCGGCGGTTGGACGCGGCGGCGGTGCGGCCGTTGCCGGCGATAGCCGGAACGAAGGCAGCTGCAGACGGCTGTCGTTGCGGCCAGGTGCTCCAGGGTCTGATCCGGCCGGCGCAGTGCCCGTTGTTTGGCCGGCAATGCACGCCGGAGCGGCCGGTGGGCGCCTGCATGGTTTCCGGCGAAGGGACCTGTGCCGCCTGGTATAAGTACGGAGCGGGAAGGTGGCAGCAATGAACAACGCGGAACAGAGAATTTTGATGGCTCACGGTAGTGGCGGCAAGCTGAGCGGAGAATTGTTTCAGCAGGTGTTTTTTCCTGCGTTCGCCAATCCGGCGCTGGCGGAAGTTCATGACGGCGCCCGGCTGACAGTGGCGGGGGGACAACTGGCGTTTGCCACCGACAGCTACGTAGTGAAACCCCGGTTTTTTCCCGGCGGCGATATCGGTAAACTGGCAGTGTGCGGTACGGTGAACGATTTGGCCATGACCGGTGCGGAGCCGTTGTATCTGAGCGCGGGTTTTATCCTGGAGGAAGGGCTGGCGATGGCAGAACTGCGGAATGTTGTCGAATCGATGCGGCAGGCCGCTGCTGCCGCGGGAGTGCAGATTGTCACCGGCGATACCAAAGTGGTGGAAAAAGGAGCGGCGGATGGGCTGTATATCAATACTGCCGGCATTGGCCGCCTGTTGCCGGCGGTGGATATCCGCGCCGGACGGGTGCGGTCCGGACAGATGGTGATTTTGAGCGGTTCTCTGGGCGATCACGGGATTGCGGTGATGGGTGAACGGCACGGACTGACTTTGCCGGATACCGTGATCAGTGATTGTGCGCCATTAAACCATATGGTACGGGAGTTGTTGACAGAGGTGCCGACGGTGAGCTGGCTGCGGGATCCGACCCGGGGCGGACTGGCGGCAGCCTTGAATGAACTGGCGGTACAAACCGGTTTGGGAATTATGCTGGAAGAATCGGAATTGCCGGTAAACCCGGCAGTGGCCGCCGTCTGTGACATTCTCGGTTTTGATCCATTATATTTAGCCAATGAAGGAAAATTGATTGCGATTGTCGAAAATAAAGATACAGAAAAAGTGTTGGCGATATTGCACCGTCATCCTGAAGGCGTGGCCTCCCGGGCCATCGGCCGGGTGGCGGAGCGGCCGGCGGCGCAGGTGGGCATCAGGACGCTAGTCGGCGGCGTACGGTTGCTGGATATGCCGACCGGTGATCCTTTACCCCGGATCTGCTGAGAATCAGCCGGGAACCGCTCGTTAAACGGCGGTTTCCCGGGATTGCCCCATTGGCAGATCGCAGGAATGCGCCAAAATGGCGGCATTAATGATGGGAAACGAATAAGAATAATAAAATGGGTGTATCCAATACTGTCAGAATTTACTAATAAAACACCCGCTGGTTTTTTTGTCCCATTTTGACTTTTGTGTTTGGACCAACAGGGAGGTAGCATGATGCAGATGGATTACAGTCTCAAACTGGAGACTTCGCAAAAATTGATTATGACCCCGCAACTGCGTCAGGCGATTGCCATTCTGCAGCTTTCTTCGCTGGAGCTTGCCTCGATGGTGGAGACAGAACTTTTGGAAAATCCCGTATTGGAAGTCAGCGGCGAAGAGGTGCAGCAGCAAGAAACCAGTGATGCTGGCGAAGCGGAGGCAACGGCAAAGGCGGTGGAAACGAGTGCGGACCCGTTGCAGGAACCGGAGAAAGACCGGGATGACCGTTATGCGGAATGGGCGGATTATTTTGACGGGGGTTCGGCGGCGGTAAAATCTCCCCGCAACACCGACAACCGATGTCTAGGGGAGCTTTATTGTGAAAGAGTGGTGTCTCTGCAGGAGCACTTGGAAGCGCAACTGCATTTCAGTGCGCTGGATCCGCTGCGGCAGCGGATTGGGGAATACCTGATCGGCTGCGTTGATGATAACGGCTATTTAAGCTGTTCGCTGGCGGAAGCGGCAACGGCCCTGGGGAATAGTGAGTACTTGCTGGAAGAAGTGCTGCAAATGATTCAGACCTTTGATCCGTTGGGGGTGGGCGCCCGTGACCTGAAAGAATGCCTGTATATCCAGATTCGGCAAATGCGCCAGGAACGGCCGGAGTTTGAGACGGATTTGGTCAGGGCTATCATTGACGGATATCTGGGTTTGGTCGCGGAAGGCCGCTATAAACAGGTTGCCGACCAACTGGGCAGTACGCCGCAGGCGGTGCAGCGGGCGGTTGATCTGATTCGGACGCTGGACCCCAAACCGGGGCGTTCGTTCGGTGGCAGCAGTCAATTGGCTTATATTGTACCGGATATTACGGTGGAACGGGTGAATTCCGGGTATCAAATCCTGATTAATGACACTAATGTGCCCCAACTGCATATTAATCCCTATTACCGTCAGGTGATCCGGGATGTCGACAGTGAGGCCCGCAAGTTTGTCGAAGGCCGCATTAACTCGGCGGTCTGGCTGATCAAAAGCATTGATCAGCGACGGCGGACGTTGTACAATGTCATGGAAGCCATCGTCGAATTGCAACGGGATTTTTTTGACCGGGGGCCACAGGGTTTGCGCCCACTGACAATGAAAAAAATTGCCGACCGGGTGGGTGTGCATGAATCCACCGTCAGCCGGGCGGTTGCCAATAAATATGCCGCCACGCCTCATGGACTGCGCAGTCTGCATTCGTTTTTTTCCGCCTGCATTCAGGGGCGGGGCGGGGAAGACGTCGCGGCGGTTACGGTAAAAAACGCGCTAAAGGAATTGATAACGGCGGAAGATGCCATCGCGCCTTTAAGTGACCAGGCGCTGACCGATATCTTAAACCGGCAGGGGATGGCGGTTTCGCGGCGAACGGTGGCAAAGTATCGTGAAGACCTGGGCATTGCCTCTTCCAGCCGGCGGCGGCGATATTAATCTGATGCCGGCTCATGCCGGAGGATACCATAATATTTTTACAACAAAAAAACAGACCGGGAAAACGTACTGCGTTTCCCCGGTCTGTTTTTTTTGTTCAGTGTTCCTGGGTCAGATTGTCGGCCATCGTGTCCAGTTTGACTGACATGGTGCTGGTTTCCTGTACGGCGCTGGCTACATCGGTCAGCGCCTGGGCAATTTGGTCAACAACGTTTTGGATTTGTTCCAGTTGCTGGACGATCTGTGTGCTGTCGGTCCGGACGGCATGAATGATCCGTTCAATTTGTTGGATGGAATCACCGCTGTCGGCAGCCAGTTTGCGGATTTCGCTGGCTACGACCCCGAAGCCCCGTCCCTGTTCGCCGACCCGGGCGGCTTCGATGGCCGCATTCAGTCCCAAAAGATTGGTTTGGCTGGCGATGGTTTTGACTAAAGCCAGGACCTGGTCGGTTTCCTGCACTCGCTGGCGGGATTCCTGGGAGGTATGAGCCATGGTGCGGATGGTGGCGGCAATTTCTTCGGTTTGGGCGGAAATCTCCTCAGTGGTGGCCGCCAGACTGTCAATATTATGAGCGAGGCAGCCGGCGAATTCTTTTAATTCTTCCTGACGGGCCACCGATTCAATGACCACGACGGCGCCGCTGATTTGGCCGTCGGCTTCGACAATAGGACAGGCCAAAGCGATGTACGGAAGACCGAATAGCGCTTTGTCACCATGGACAAGAGTACGGCGTTTTTCCTGAATGGCCCGGAAAACGGCGGTGCCGGGTTTGAGGGCGGAACCGATCTCGACCTTCAGATCCAGCGTCTGTCCGGGCTGGTAGTAAAGATAGCGATGCGGGTCGGTCAAAGCGAAACTGACATCCGCAGTGAATAGGCCGCGCAGCAGGGGAATAATTTGTTGCATGCATTGCAAATGGGAAGAATTTGCCTGGTTCATGGATGTCACACTCCTGAAATTTCAGTAAACCCCGTGCGTTGGCGCGGGGTTTACTGGCGTTTGTTTTTAAATTGCCGGCTTATTACAGAATGCCGGTCAAGGAATGAAGCAGAATCACGACAAAAACCATACCTGTTTTGATCAGTGTCATGGCAAAAACGTCACGATAGGATTCGCGGTGAGTCAGACCGCAAACGGCTAACAGCGTAATTACCGCGCCGTTATGGGGCAAAGTATCCATGCCGCCGGAAGCCATGGAAGCCACTCTGTGCAAAATTTCCGGCGACATGCCGATGGAATTGGCCCAGGTCAGCCAGTCTTTGGCCATCAAATCCAGCGCGATGGACATACCGCCGGACGCGGAACCGGTGATGCCGGCCAGAGTCGTTACGCTTACGGCTTCGGAAACCAGCGGCGAACCGCCGACTTTAATGCCCAGCAGGGCGGCGGAAATGGACTTGAAGCCGGGCAGCATGGCGATAACGTTGCCATAGCCTACTTCGGAAGCGGTGTTCATAATAGCCAGCAGAGAACCGATTGCGCCGGCGTTCAACGCTTTGGCCAAACCGCCGGAAGTCAGGCGGCTAAAGCCCAAACCAACCGCCAGAACAATACCGCTGACCAAAGCGATGATCAGAGCCCAAATGCTGACCACGTTTTTCACCGCCGGAGCGGTCAGGGGCAGCTTCATGGCCACGAACGGAGCCAGCAGGCTGGGATCCCAGGTAAACCAATTGGTGGCGATAAAATTGACCACCAGTACCGTTAACAGCGGCAGAACCGCGATGTACCAGGCCGGATAATCGATTCCTTCCACAATTTCCGGTTCGTTCAATTTATGATCGCCGTAACCTTCGCCAGCCGCCAATGCGCTTTTGCGGCGGGTTTCCAGGTAAAACATACCCAGTGCGAAGATGGACAGACCGCCGATCAAGCCCATGATGGGGGCGGCGTAAATATTGGTGCCGAAAAAGTTGGTGGGAATGATGTTTTGAATTTGGGGAGTGCCGGGAAAGGAGTCCATGGTAAAGGTGAAAGCGCCCAAAGCCACTGTGCCGGGAATCAAACGTTTGGGAATGTCGGCTTCTCTGAACAGGGCTGCCGCAAACGGATATACCGCAAACACCACGACGAACAGGCTAACGCCGCCGTAAGTCAGCGCGGCGCCGGAGAGTACCACCGATAAGATGGCCCGCTCCTTGCCCAGCCCTTTGATGATGGCATGGGCGATGCCTTTGGCCAAACCGGTATCTTCCATTACTTTGCCGAAAACGGCGCCCAGCATGAACACCGGGAAGAATGATTTGACGTAAGTCACGGCTTTGGCCATAAATAATTCGGTATAGGACGGCATGATCGAAAAACCGGACATTAATGCGGCCAACAGGGCAAATACCGGAGCAAACAAAATGACTGAGAAGCCCCGGTACGCAAAAAACATCAGCAGAAATAAACTGAGGATAATACCTAATACTTCCATTTTAAACTTTCCTCCTTGTTTTTAAACGATTGTACAGCGATTACCTTTTGACGCCTGGAATTTCGTTTCATGTACGCTACGAGAACAAATGGCCGGTGAATTTATAGCCCGGCCGGGAAGAAATACCTCCTTATCATCCAGAGTAGGCAGCGTAAGCCTGCTATAGCGGCGTAAAGCCTTTCCGTTTTCTGAATAAGCATATTTTGTGCCAAAAAGAAATAAAAATGAAAAAATAATGGCTAAAAATTTTCGGAAGCGGCAGAAATATTGGAGAAAAAAGAATAGGGGCAAAAGCCTGACGATAAGAAAAAGTATCGCTTGAAGAAAAAACATGTATATAAAGTTAGACAGGATGTGTACAACAAACAAGACATGTTCTGTCTAGTGTCGGATTAATAAGACATAAAATCAATGCAAATGGCGAAACTAGCTAGCATCGGGAAATAAAAAAACGCTATATTTATAAGGTTGCTTTTGGCAGGATTCGTGAAAAAAACGGTGGAATAGAAAAAAATTATGAAATTGGCACATTTATTGCGTTAAATTTTGACGAATGCAAATTCATGAGGAGAGTGAGTATGTTGGCGAAATTTATTGATGCGAAGCAAGCTGCGCAATTGGTGAAAAACGGTGACGTGATCGCCACCAGCGGCTTTGTGGGTAATGGCCATCCGGAAGCGTTGACGGCAGCGCTGGAAGAACGGTTCCTGGCGGAAAATGCTCCCTGTGATCTGACATTGGTGTCTTGCGCCGGACAGGGAGACGGCAAAGACCGTGGCCTCAATCACCTGGGGCATGAAAAATTAATAAAACGGGTGATTGGCGGCCACTGGAATCTGGCGCCCAAACTGGGGAAACTGGCCGTGGAAAATAAAATTGAGGCCTATAACTTTCCCCAGGGAACGCTGACTCATTGGTTCCGCAGTATTGCCGGACGTAAACCCGGCGTTATCACCAAAGTGGGACTGAACACCTTCGTTGATCCCCGGGTGGAAGGCGGCAAAATCAGTGACATCACCAAGGAAGAACTGGTCGAAGTGGTGGAACTGGGCGGTGAGGAATGGATGTGGTACAAGCCGTTTCCGGTGAATGTGGCTTTCGTACGGGGAACCACCGCTGACGAGCGGGGCAATATCAGTATCGAGCGTGAGGCGGTGTCGTTGGAGATCCTGCCTATGGCGCAAGCGGCGAAAAGCTCCGGCGGTATCGTGGTGGTGCAGGTGGAACGGGTGGTAACCAGCGGCAGCCTGAATCCGAAGAGTGTAAAAATACCGGGTTTGATCGTGGACTATGTCGTAGTGGCCGATAGCCCGGAGCTGCATATGCAGACGTTTGCAGAGCAATATAATCCGGCCTATTCCGGCGAAGTCCGGGTGCCATTGTCGGCCCTGGCGCCGATGGCGCTGGACGAACGCAAAGTCATCGCCCGGCGGGCGGCCATGGAGCTGATTCCCAACGCAGCGGTGAATCTGGGTATCGGTGTGCCGGAAGGGGTGGCGCAGGTGGCCAACGAGGAAGGAATCGGCGATCTGCTGACACTGACGGTGGAAGCCGGTCCGGTGGGCGGCGTTCCGGCCGGCGGTCTGAGTTTTGGCGCCAGCACCAACCCCGAAGCGATTATGGATCAACCCAGCCAGTTTGATTATTACGATGGCGGCGGTCTGGACCTGGCTTATCTGGGCCTGGCGGAAACCGACCGTCACGGCAATATCAACGTTAGTAAGTTCAAAGGCCGGGTAGCCGGCTGCGGCGGTTTCATCAACATTACCCAGAACTCCAAGCGGGTTGTCTTTTGCGGCAGCTTTACCGCCGCCGGACTGAAAGTGGAAGTCAAAGACGGACAACTGAAAATCCTCAGCGAAGGCAAGGCCCGTAAGTTCCTGGATCATGTGGAGCAAATCACCTTCAGCGGTGATTATGCGAAAAAAGTCAAACAACCGGTGATGTATATTACCGAACGGGCGGTATTTGAACTGACCGACGCCGGGATGCTGCTGACGGAAGTGGCGCCGGGCATCGATTTGGAGAAAGACGTACTGGCGTTGATGGACTTTAAACCGCTGATTTCGCCAGAGTTGAAGACGATGGATGAAAAGATTTTCCGGGAGGGCCTGGTGGGAATCAAAGACAGAGTGTTGGGAAACGGTCATTAAGCAACATTTTACCTTAATTTTGACAGAAAAAAACATGCATGCAGAAAGGTGATGAACATATTGCAGGACATTATCATTGCAGCCGCGGTAAGAACCGCTATTGGAAATTTCAACGGTGCGCTGGCACCACTCACTGCCGTGGAACTGGGAGCGCTGGTTATCCGCGAAGCGTTGCAACGGGCCGGCGTAGCCGCGGATCAGGTTGATGAAGTGATTATGGGTAATGTGCTGCAGGCGGGACTGGGACAGAACCCCGCACGACAAGCGGCTATTAAGGCGGGGGTACCGGTAGAGGTGCCGTCACTGACGGTTAACAAAGTTTGCGGTTCGGGACTGCGGGCGGTTAACATGGCGGCCCAGTCCATTCTGGCCGGCGATGCGGATATTGTGGTAGCCGGCGGCATGGAAAGCATGAGCAACGCGCCGTATGTGCTGGACGCCAAAGCCCGCTGGGGCTATCGGATGGGGCATTCCCAGCTGACGGACGTGATGATTCAGGATGGTTTATGGTGCGCGTTCAATGATTATCATATGGGAATTACCGCGGAAAATGTCGCGGCCCAGTGCAATATATCCCGGGAAGATCAGGACCGTCTGGCGCTGGAATCGCAGAAAAAAGCGGTGCAGGCCACAGCCAGCGGGGCTTTCCAGAAAGAAATCGTCCCGGTAGTGATCAAAGGCAAAAAAGGCGATGTCACGGTGGACAAAGACGAATATCCCAAAGCCGACGCTTCCGAAGCGGGATTGGCCGGTTTGCGCCCCGCGTTTAAAAAAGACGGTACGGTAACGGCTGGCAATGCTTCCGGGCTTAATGACGGCGGTGCGGCGCTGGTGGTGATGTCGGCGGCGAAGGCCCAAGAGCTGGGTGTGAAACCGCTGGCGCGGATCCGGGCCTATGCGTCCGGCGGCGTCGATCCGGCGGTGATGGGACTGGGACCGGTACCTGCCACCCGCAAGGCGCTGCAAAAAGCCGGCTTGGCGGTGGCGGATCTGGATCTGATTGAGGCCAATGAAGCGTTTGCGGCGCAGTTTTTAGCGGTGGGCCGGGAGTTGGGCTTTGATGCCGCCAAAGTGAATGTCAACGGTGGCGCCATTGCGCTGGGTCATCCCATCGGCGCCAGCGGCGCCCGGATTCTGGTAACACTGCTGCATGCGCTGGAAGCCCGCAATGCCAAGACCGGCCTGGCCACTTTGTGTATCGGCGGCGGTCAGGGTGTGGCGACGATCGTCGAGCGCTGAAACAGATGAGATAGAAGTTTTCCACTGCATTATGCGGAAAATATAAATGGTCGCGGGCCTCGCTGTCGAGTCATTCGTGTTTGGCAGCGGGGCTGACGGTCTTGAGGGAAAAAGGTATTGACGGTAATGGGTCTGTCGTTTCCCCACGGGGAATTGACATAAAATGAAGGGAGATGGAGACATGCAATTTCAACTGAGCGAAGAACAAAAAATGGTACAGAAAATGGTCCGGGATTTTGCCACGAAGGAAGTGGCGAAAGGTCTGGCCGAGCGGGACGAGCACGAGGTGTTTTCCCGGGAACTGACCAATCAGATGGGCGAACTGGGCCTGATGGGAATTTGTTTCCCGGAAGAGTATGGCGGTGCTGACGGTGACGTGCTCAGCTATATCCTGGCTATTGAAGAACTGTCGAAAGTAGACGACGGCCTGGGAATTACGCTGTCCGCGAGTGTATCCCTCTGTGCCTGGCCGATTTTTGCCTATGGGAATGACGCGCAAAAGAAAAAATACCTGCTGGATTTGGTGGAAGGGACCAAGCTCGGCGCGTTCGGTCTCACGGAACCAAACGCCGGTACGGACGCAGCCTCTCAGCAGACAGTGGCTGTTTTGGAAGGCGACCACTATGTGCTGAACGGCAGCAAAATTTTCATTACTAACGCCGGTGAAGCCGAAACGTATATCGTATTTGCCATGACTGACAAAAGCAAAGGCACCAAAGGAATTTCTGCGTTTATCGTTGAAAAAGACACTCCGGGATTCACCTTTGGCAAAAAAGAACACAAACTGGGGATCAACACCTCGATTACGATGGAACTGATCTTCCAGGATGTCAAAGTGCCGAAAGAAAACATGCTGGGTAAAGAAGGCGACGGTTTTAAAATTGCGATGAGCACGCTGGACGGCGGCCGGATCGGTGTGGCGGCCCAGGCACTGGGGATTGCCCAGGCGGCGCTGGACCATGCGGTGAAGTATTCCAAAGAGCGGACCCAGTTTGGCAAGCCTATTGCCGTCAACCAGGCCATTGGTTTTATGCTGGCTGACATGGCCACTAAAGTGGACGCGGCCCGCTTGCTGATATATCGGGCGGCCTGGCTGAAAGATCAGGGCCAACCGTATTCCAAAGAAGCGGCGATGGCGAAAATGTATGCTTCCGATATCGCGATGGAAGTCACCGTGGATGCGGTGCAGATCTTTGGCGGTTACGGCTATACCCGGGAATATCCGGTGGAACGCCTGATGCGGAATGCGAAAATCACCCAAATTTACGAAGGGACCAACCAGGTGCAGCGGATGGTTATTTCCGGCGCCGTCCTGAAGTAAGGCTGCAGGGGTTTAGGAGGATATACGACAATGGATATTATTGTGTGCATCAAACAGGTGCCGGATACCACGGAAGTGAAAATTGATCCGGTGACCAACACCCTGATCCGTCAGGGCGTACCGAGCATCGTCAACCCGTTTGACAAGAATGCGCTGGAAGCGGCGCTGCAACTGAAAGAACAGCATGGCGGCAAAGTCACAGTATTGTCCATGGGACCGCCTCAGGCCAAAGACGCGCTGAAAGAATGCCTGGCCATGGGAGCGGACGAAGCCGTACTGATGAGTGACCGGGCGTTTGGCGGTGCCGATACGCTGGCCACCAGCCGGACGCTGGCCGCCGGTATCCGTAAACTGGGCCACTACGATCTGTTGATCTGCGGCAAGCAGGCCATCGACGGCGACACGGCCCAGGTCGGACCGGAAATTGCTGAAGCCCTGGACATCCCGCAAGTGACCTACGCGGCCAAGCTGGAAATCAGCGGCGACAGCAAAGTGCGCATCGAGCGGGAACATGAAGAAGGCTACGAAGTGGTGGAAACGACGCTGCCGCTGATGGTGACGGTGGTCAAGTCCATTAACGAACCCCGCCTGCCGACCGTCAAAGGCACCATGAAAGCCAACCGCAAGGAAATCCCCATGCTGACGGCGGCGGATATTGACGTCGACCTGGATAGCATCGGTCTCAAAGGCTCACCGACTCAGGTTCACCGGATTTTCACCCCCAAACAGCGGGTTCAGGGGCAATTGATCCAGGCGGACAGCCCGCGGGAAGCGGTTGCCCAACTGATGAACAAACTGGCAGAAGCCAAGCTGATATAGAGGGGGTAAGACAATGGCTGTGATCATTAAAAAAGAAGATTGTGTCGGCTGCGGCGCCTGCGTGGGAGTTTGTCCCTTCGGCGCCATCAGCATGGAAAACGATGTGGCGGTAATTGGTGATGGCTGCACGGCGTGCGGCGCCTGCCTGGACGATGTCTGTCCGGCTAACGCTATTTATCGCGAAGCGGAAGAAAAAAAGGTTGCCATGAACAAAGCCGAGTACCACGATGTCTGGGTTTATCTGGAACAGATGGACGGACAGGCCCGCAGCGTCGGCTATGAATTGTTGGGACAGGGACGCCGTTTGGCGGACGAACTGAAACAAAAAGTGGCGGCGGTGATTATCGGCGACCAGGTGGCGGAACTGGCGGTTTCGGCCATTGCCAGCGGCGCGGACAAAGTATACCTGGTGGAAGGGCCGGAATACCGGCATTTCACCACCGATGCCTACAGCATTGCGTTTGTGGATCTGGTCAATACCTACAAGCCAACGGCTATTTTGATGGGGGCCACCAATGACGGACGGGATCTGGCGCCCCGGATCGCCGGTCGGGTTGGCACCGGCCTTTGCGCCGATTGCACCGATCTGGGCATTGACGAGAAAACCGGGTTGGTGGCCTGGACACGTCCGGCTTTTGGCGGCAACATTATGGCGACCATCTTCTGTCCGGAGCACCGGCCCCAGATGGGTACCGTGCGGCCGAAGGTGTTTAAACGGCCGGAAACCGATGACGCCCGTCAGGGTGAGGTGATCCGGGTATCCAGCAAAGTTCGCCAGGAACAGATCCGGACCAAGTTTGTGGAAATGCTGCGGGTCTGCGGCGCTTCCTGCAATCTGGAGGAAGCGGAAATCATCGTTTCCGGCGGCCGTGGTATGGGCAAACCGGAAAACTTCCAGTTGATAGAAGACCTGGCCTGCACATTGAATGCGTCGGTCGGGGCTTCGCGGGCCGCCGTCGACGCCGGCTGGAAACCGGCATTGCATCAGGTGGGTCAGACCGGTAAAACCGTAGGACCAAAAATTTATTTCGCCTGCGGCATTTCCGGAGCCATCCAGCATTTGGCCGGCATGTCCTCCTCGGACATTATCATTGCCGTTAACAAGGATCCGGACGCGCCCATTTTCAAAATGGCCGATTACGGCATTGTGGGCGACGTCATGGAAGTGCTGCCGATTCTCAATGAAGAATTCAAGAAAGTTCTCCAGGATTAACAATTTTTTTGGTTCCCCGGTCAGCGGCCTGATGCCGCCGACCGGGGCATATCAATATAAAGGAGTGGATATTTCATGGCCAGAGATGTAAAATTTGCCGACATTCAGGTGGGAGACAAAGCCAGCTTTGCCAAAACGGTCAGTGAGCACGACATTTATACCTTTGCCGGTGTGACCGGTGACTTCAACCCGGTACATGTGAACGCGGAATTTGCCAAAGATTCCATGTTCAAAGAGCGGATTGCCCATGGCATGCTGTCCGCCGGTTTTATTTCCGCCGTATTGGGGACGGAATTACCGGGAGTCAACACCATTTATCTCAGTCAGGAACTGATTTTCAAAGCGCCGGTAAAAATTGGCGACACCGTGACCGCCACGGTAGAGGTTATAGAAAAAATTGAAGAAAAAAACCGCCTGGTATTAAAAACCACGGTAACGAATCAGGAAGGCAAAGTCGTTACCGACGGTAAGGCCGTCGTGATGAAAAAATAGGAGGCGATACCTTATGGCAACCTATGATAATTTGTTGGTGGAAATTGGTGAAGGAATTTGCCAGATTACGTTAAACCGGCCCAAAGCGCTGAACGCGTTGAACGCGGCTACGCTGAAAGATCTGGACGCGGCGCTGGATCAGATCGTTGGCGATCCGGCCGTGGGCGTTGTCATTGTGACGGGCGCGGGGGACAAAGCGTTCGTGGCCGGCGCCGACATCAGCGAAATGCAGCCGATGTCCTCGCTGGAAGGCCGGGAATGGGGCCGCTGGGGGCAGGCGGTGTTTGCGAAAGTGGAAAGTTTGCCTCAGCCGGTGATCGCGGCCGTTAATGGTTTTGCTCTGGGCGGCGGCTGTGAACTGGCCATGGCCTGTGATATTCGGCTGGCTTCGGAGAAGGCGAAGTTTGGACAGCCGGAAGTTCAACTGGGAATCACCGCCGGCTTTTGCGGCACCCAGCGCTTATCCCGTCTGATTGGCCGGGGGCGGGCCAAAGAAATGCTGTTTACCGGCGATATGATTGATGCGGCGGAAGCGTACCGGATCGGTCTGGTAAACCGGGTGACCGCGCCGGAGGAACTGCTGACGGCAGCCCGGACTCTGGCCCGGAAGATTCTCGACAAAGGGCCGGTGGCGGTGCGTCTGACCAAGGCGGCGGTTAATGCCGGCGTGGATTTGCCGCTGAAAGAAGCGGCGGCTTATGAGGCGGAAGTATTCGGACTTTGTTTCTCAACAGCCGACCAAAAAGAAGGAATGAGTGCGTTCCTGGAAAAAAGAACACCCAATTTTTCCGGCAAATAGAATGTGTGTAATCTTGACCTGACATCGTGAGAGCGTTTCCTGAATAATTGTATAGGGCGATAGACGGTTTTTTAGACAGTTGGTGTGCAATGAATTAGACACTGGCTGTCTCTTTTATTGGACAAAATAAGTGGGCCGCCGGCAAAAGTGTCGGAGGAATGTATTCGCAAGGGCGCTGCCGTGGCCGGATATTGCAGAAGTTAACGGATTTTGCAAAAAAAAGCGCAAAAGAATGATAGACTGGCACGGAATTTGCTAAGTAAAATAAGTGTAGACCTTAAAAGCGCAGCGAATGACATGCGCATGATGTGAACGACGTTTGAAATGAGAACAGGAGGGTGCTTACAGATGAGAGGATTGAAAGAAAAAGTGGTTATTATTACCGGTGCCGCCGGTGGTATCGGTCAGGCGTCAGCCATCCGGTTTGCGGAAGAGGGAGCCTTTGTGGTGGTTGCTGATTTCGTTGACGGTGCGGAGACGGTAAAAGCAGTGGAGGCAAAAGGTTCCAAAGCCATTTACGTGCAGGTGGATGTTACCAATCCCGACAGCGCGAAAACCATGGTGGAAAAAACAATAGCGGCTTTCGGCCGGGTAGATGTATTAATTAACAACGCGGGGATCACCAAAGACGCCATGATGAAAAAAATGACCAAAGAAGCCTGGGATGCCGTAATCAGCGTTAACCTGACCGGCGTATTCAACTGCACTTCGGCGGTGCTGCCGGCTATGCTGGAGCAAAAATCCGGCGTTGTATTGACCAGCTCTTCGGTCGTCGGCATTTATGGCAACCTGGGCCAGACAAATTATGCGGCCACAAAATGGGGTGTCATCGGCATGACCAAGTCCTGGGCGAAGGAAATGGCCCGGAACGGGCTGCGGTTTAACTGTGTTGCGCCGGGCTTCATCGGTACCGATATGGTGAAAAAGATTCCGGAACAGGTATTACAGGAAAAAATTCTGGTGAAGGTTCCGGCAGGGCGTTTGGGTGAACCGGAGGAAATCGCGGCCGCTTTCGCCTTCCTGGCTTCGGATGATGCCAAATTTATCAACGGAACTGTGCTCAGTGTGGATGGTGCCTGCACTCTGTAAAGAGGCGGAGATACCGGAAATACAGTAGTGGAAGCGAACCGGGACCCCGGCTGTTTAACGGCAGAGGCTTCCCGGTTTCTTTTTTTGCGATGCCGGCTGACGGCAGCAGCAGAGTGGGCCTAAAACCGTTGATGCACTTTGGCCAGGATCCCGTTTAGACAATGTCTAAAAAAACAAACAGGATAAAGCAGGGATTTTGACATTGATGTCTAAGAAAGGAGAAAACAGAGTGTGGATTCGGGAGGACAGCTTCATGTGGATTCGGAATATGATGAGTACACCGGCCATCCTGGTGGAGGAGACGGCGACCTTGCCAGAGGCATTGACGTTGCTGGCGGCTAACGGCGCAGCCGGTTTGGCGGTAACCGATGCCCAGGGAGTCCTGAGCGGACTGCTGACGGCCGACAGTTTGCTGCAGGCGTTGGCGCTGGGCCGCGGGGAGCGGGTGGCGGAAGTGATGACCACGCCGGTCTTCGCGTTACGCGGCAATACGACGATCGCGGAAATGCAGCGGGATCACATGGTGTATCGTTATAGCTTTTTTCCCGTAGTGGATGAAAATCGCCGACCGGTGGGTTTCGTTACCCGGGGAGAACTTTTGAAATACTTTGCCGAGAAGACGATGCTGATGGCGGAGGAAATGCAGGCGGTGCTGAATTCCGTGAACAGCGGTGTGATGGCGGTGAACGCCGGCGGTACTATTACCCAGTTTAATCCGGCTGCCGCCGCCATCACCCGTTTAAACCGGGAACATGTGCTGGGAATGCCGGTGGATGAGGTCATTCCCAACACCGGTCTCAAACGGGTGCTGGAAACCGGTGTCACCGAATTGAATCAAAAACAGATTATCGGCAACAATGAAATTCTCACGGACCGGTCACCGGTGGTGAAAGAGGGTAAAATCTGCGGCGCCGTGGGGATTTTCCGGAATATCAGTGATCTGCAGTCGGTGGCCGCGGAACTGGAAGACGTGAAGAAGCTGAAAAGTACGCTGGAATCGATTCTGGAGAGTTTGTATGAAGGCATCGTGGTGGTGGACAAAAGCGGTCTGATCACGATGATGAACCGTGCCTACGGCGAGTTTCTGGAAGTGGATCCGCGAAAAGTGGTGGGTCACCACGTGGCGGAGATTATCCCCAACACCCGGATGCACATCGTGGCGATGACGGGTAAGGAAGAGATTGCCGACATTCAGCAGATCATCTCCCACAACACGACCCACAACGCGGTGGTGACCCGGATTCCTATCGTTCGGGACGGCGAAGTATCCGGTGCCGTCGGCAAAATGATGTTTAAAGATGTGAAAGACCTGAAGCTGTTATCGGGAAAAATCAATCAGCTGCAGACGGAAGTGGAATATTATAAAGACGAGTTGCGTAAAGTGTTGGGCGGTAAGTATACTATAGAAAATATTGTCGGCAACAGCGAACGGATGCAATGGCTCAAAGGAATCGTCATCAAAGCCGCCAAGGGCGTTTCCACCGTACTGGTGCTGGGGGAAAGCGGCACCGGTAAGGAATTGTTCGCTCACGCCATCCATAATGCCGGTAACCGCCGCAACGGACCCTTTGTCAAGATTAATTGCGCGGCAATGCCGGAAAATCTGCTGGAATCGGAACTGTTCGGCTATGAAGAAGGGGCGTTCACCAGCGCCAAAAAAGGCGGAAAACCCGGGAAATTCCAGTTGGCTGACGGCGGCTCCATTTTCCTCGATGAGATTGGTGATATGACATTGGCTATGCAGGCCAAACTGCTGCGAGTGTTGCAGGAACGCGAGATCGAAAGGGTGGGCGGCACAAAAACCATTAAGGTGGATGTCCGGGTCATTGCCGCCACGAACCGCGATCTGGAAGAAATGGTTGACCGGGGGACGTTCCGGCAGGATTTATATTACCGTTTAAACATCATCACGTTAAATATCCCGCCGTTGCGGGAGCGGCGGGATGATCTGGAGGAACTTTGCACCGCGCTGCTGCATAAAATCAACAGTCAGACACAGCAGGGCGTGCTCGGGTTGTCACCGGAAGTACGGCAGATTTTTTGGACCCATGACTGGCCGGGGAATGTCCGGGAGCTGGAGAATGTCCTGGAACGGGCAGTCAATCTGATGGATGAAGGCGAAGACTATATTACAACGGAACATTTGCCGCTGACCCTGCGCAAACGGATACAAAAAAACCGGACGGAAACGGCGGAAGCGGAACCCGGACCGGGCAACGACAGCCATTTAAACGGCGTGGTCGGGGACGCGGAAAAACAGGCCATCTGCCGGGCGCTGGAAACAGCGGGGGGGAACCGCAGCCGGGCAGCGCAAATGCTGGGTATTCACCGTTCGGGACTGTATCAGAAATTGCGCAAATACGGTATTGAATAGCTTGCATGTGCATAAAAAATTCCTCAAGGCAAGTATTGCTTTGAGGAATTTTTGCGAAATGATTATTTGGCGATTTGCGGCCAAATGGTATTGATTACCGCGGCCATTCGCCTCTTTCCGGCGATATCGGGATGCAAACCGTCGGTTGAGAATTCAGCCGGCAGTTCACCTTGCCCGTCGGTGAGGGCCGGAGCAATGTCGATACAGTAGCGTTGGCGGCGGAGAAATTCATTGACCAGCTGGAAGTTCTTTTTCCAGTCCGGTGTAGTGTCGGCCTGAATCGTACGTTGAATGCTGGCCGGGTTGAGCGGCGGAATGGTCAGGAACACCGGGCGTATGCCCCGGGCCAGGCAGAGATCGCGGAGGATGGACAGGTTATTGATGACCGACTGGGGGGATGCGCCGGAACGTAAATCGTTGGTGCCGCCGAGGATCAGGAGAACGCGGGGGGTGAACGGGAGAACATCCCGGGAAAAACGTCGTAAGAGATCGGCAGTGGTATCGCCGCTGTGACCCAGATTGAGGGTGGGGAAGTCCAGGTATGTCTGATAACTGTATTCCGGCTCGGCCGGTGAATGGGAGAGGGCGCCGCCGCCGTGAGTCAGACTGTCGCCAAAAGTGGCGGTGGAACTGCTGCTTCGTGATAGTGACGTGATTTTTTCCGCGTCGGAAAAGACGCCGATGGGACAGCCAATGCCGTCCAGTCCCCGGACCCGCCAGTAATACGTTCCGGTTGCCGGACGCGGCAGAGAGTCGTAGTAACTGAATCCGCGGATCACCAGAGCGGTGATGCGGTAACGCGAAGGCTCGGAGCCATTGGGATTTTCCGGCGGGGCGCTTAAAATTTCCAGTTCATACTGCCAGGCGCCGGCCACCGGAATCCAGGAATAGACCGGATACAAAGGAGCGGCGGAACGGGAATAAGCGGTGGTGAGAAGCGGTTTGACCACTTCCCGGCGCTGACGGTCAACCTGGATTTCCTGGGCCTCGGAATAGGCAGACAACGGGTTGGCGTCCAGATCGTAGGCCTGGACTCGCCAAAAGAAGTGGTTATAAGGGAGATCATCCAGGTCGGGACAAAAACCGGCTGTGAAAATCCGTTCCGAACGCCAAATCTGATAGGCAGATGCATTCATGCCGCCGGCAACTTCCGGCGGTTCACTCAGAAATTCCACCTCATAGAAAACAGCATTTTCCACTGCCGTCCAGGTCAGTGCGGGTCGGGTGGATACAGTGATTGCGGTGGCGGGCGGTGCGACGGGGATGGTTGCTGGTACTGCCGCCGCTGTTCCGGCCAGAGTCAGCAGCGTTCCCCACAACAAAAATTGGCAGACAAGAAAAATAAGTGGCCGATAATTCCGGTAAACATCGTTCATGCATAACCTCCGGGAAGTGTAAAATAGTGTGCTGCGTGCGTTGCTGGCGCAGCCGTCTTTTGGCACATAACATCAGAATACCCTAAAAATGCTCTGGACGCAAATGAGCAGCGATTGTTAGAAGTTTAGGAAAGTTTGCAAATGTTTCATAATATGGCAGGGGAACGGCAAAGCGTGGCGAAGAGTAAGCAGGTGACGGAGTTTATAAGCAGAGGCGATGAATGAAATGAAAGAAAAGAAAGTTAACGATAACATTTTGAGACTGATTTGCGATAAAGAAGTGATTCCGGCTCCCCGGTGTCTGGACGACTTTAAATTTGCGCTGACCAAGACCGATGCCGTAAGTGTGATTTTGTTGTTTGCGGATATCAATAGCCTGCCGGGGATGCTGGCGATGGCGCAGCAGGAGAAAAAGCGAGTGGTGATTCATCTTGATTTATTAGAAGGAATCGGCAAAGACAAGGCGGGGATTCGTTGGCTGGCCCGCATTGGGGTGACGGCGCTGATCACGACCAAATCTCATCTGGGAAAGATTGCCCGCGAAGAAGGAATGATCGTTATCCAACGTCTGTTTTTAGTGGATTCGGAGGCCGTGAAGACTGGCATCAATATGTTGCGGGGCTTCAAGCCGGATATCTTGGAAGTGTTACCGGCTTCGGCGCCGGCCCGTGTGATTGAAGAACTGATTCAGGCGGCCGGTCTGCCGATTCTGGGCGGCGGCCTGGTGCGGACGAAAGAGGATGTCTGCAACGCCCTGGGGAACGGCATCTCCGCCGTCAGCGCCAGCCGGCGGGAGTTATGGGCGGAACGTTACACGATACCGGTAAAATCAATGTGAATATATTAACTTTGGGAAAAGCGGTTTTGTGAGCAGGAAAACAGAAAAGCGCGTGGAATAACAATATACAGAAAACGCTGCAATATTAAAACTTGATATTTGGACGGAGATGATGAGAAGTCCAGTTCGCGATCTGATATGAATAATGTCGGAGTGAATTTGGGTTTCTATTTTTTTGCTGTTGAGGGGGCAGAAAAACGGGCGATAGTTTTTGGAATAATGTGAAAATAGTAATTTATCGAAAGATATAGAC
>DATMYQ010000374.1:0-8181 GCA_035560935.1 Patescibacteria group bacterium
TCCGGGAAACCGGAGCCTTTTTTCTTAATATTTACGGGCTATTAACGATATAATAAAGACTGGTCTTTTGGATTTGACGCCAGCGCACCGGATGGTTGTGATATAATCTAACTTACCGGGATATGATGATGAAACTATTAAAAGGCAGGGTTTGAGACGATGAATATCAAATGGAAGAAGCATAAAAAAGAAAAAACCCCAAAAAACCATTCGACCGCTTTGCCACACTCCGCTCCGGATGCGGGAGGGTATTTACAGAATCAGAGTTTTCACAAAAACATGATGGTACTGCAACGGCGGTATCCGGAAATTGTCCGGATGCTGGAAACGATGCCGCCCACGCAGGATTATGATTTCGTTCCCACGCCCAAGCGCATGATGAACTTATACATTAAATCCAAAAACTTCTTTTACTATGATCAGGAAGATCCGATAGCCGACGTGAAGAAACAGATCGCGGAACTGAAACTTAAAAATACCCGTTTGGCCGTGTTTCTGGGGATTGGACTGGGTTACGAGGTGGTCTACTACCTGTCGGAAATTTCAAGCCAGCAGGATACTTCGATGGCTATATTGGTGGAAAGAGACCCGTATGTTTTTTTGGCGGCGCTGCGAACGACAGATTTGACCGAAGTTTTGAACAGTGAGCAATTGCATTTGATCGTAGGCGCGGCCGAAGAGGAGATGTACCTTAATTTTCAAAAGTATTTCAGCGACGGTCCCCAACGATTTTTGTTTGTCCGTTCGATGGCGCCGGTGTATCATCTTTCCTCGCTGCGCCTGAATAAGGAATACTATTTGTCGGTGATCCGCCACTTGCGGGAAGCGGCGCATCAGAAAATCCTGGAATACGGCAACTGTCCGGAAGATTCGTTGATCGGCGTGGATCACATGCTGAAAAACCTGCAGGAAATTGTGGCCAATCCCGGCATCAATCTGCTGTATGACAGTTTTAAAGGCAAGCCGGCCATTGTTGTCAGCTCGGGACCTTCTCTGAACAAAAACAAGCATCTGCTGAAGGGGCTAGAGGAAAAGGCGGTGATTATCGCCGCGAACAGTACGCTGCGACCGTTATTGGCTATGGGAGTCAAGCCGCATATGGTGACCGCGCTGGAACGGGTGAAGGAAAGTATACGTCTGATGGATGGCTACGATCCGGCGGATGTGGCCGATGTCTATTATACTGCCTGCCCTGTGGTTCATGAAAAGAACTACGAGGTGTATTCCGGACCACGGATTATTGTGTATCGGGCTTTTGATCATTTCAAGTGGTTGGGTATTGAGAAAGGGATGATCAATGTCAAGGCTTCGTCAGGAAATATGGCGTTCAAAATGGCGTCAGTCCTGGGCTGCGATCCGATCATTATCATTGGCCAGGATCTGGCCTTTGGCGAGGGGGATCTTACCCACGTGGAAGGTACCGACTTCGGTGATCATCAAACCCAATATTACAATAAGCCCCGTATCCAGGTGCCGGGGAATTTGGGTCAGCCGGTCTGGACCGATCCGGGATTTTGGTATACCTGTCTGAAAGGTTATGAAGTGGACGTGGCGGAAAATTCGGGTCGGGTCATTAACAGCACAGAAGGCGGCGCCTATATTAACGGTACGGAAGTGATGCCCTTCCAGGAGGCGATTGACCAGTATCTTCAGCAGGACATTCAACCGCTGCAGATCATCCGGGAGAAACTGGCGGCATTCACGGCGAGCGACAGCGCGCAGGAGGCGCGGCAAGTCTACCGTAACATTTTGACCAGTCTGAAAGATATGGATGTGATTCTGGGGTATTGCGACGAAGGAATCCGGCTGTATGAAGAAAATAAGGACCATCTGAACCGGTTCCTGACCGACCCGGAGTATCAGGCGCAGCACAGCGCCGGCCTGACGGAATTGCAGAATAAAATGATCGCGCCGCGGCGCAACTGTATTCAGCTTCACTTTACCTGGCAGTTATTGCTGGCCCATGTGATCCAGTCTTATAATATCAAGTTTGAAATGCAGATTATTGATACGCCCCGGCGCTATGATGACCGGCAGCTGGCCGCGGCGGATACCATGCTGCAGCATGCGGAGTGGTATGCCGTTATTAGCGATCTGGTCAAAATCGTTAAGGGGAAAATCCTGCAGGCGAAGGCAGGAATAGAGGAGCAGTACGATGTGAGCAGCGTGGTTACGGAACATTGATTTCGGCCTTATGCCTTAAGGAATGACGACAATATCACGATAATATCATAGGATATGCCTGCGTTTAAATTGACAGGAATGAGGCGTTGCATGTGGAACGATATATGCTTGTCCGGCAACAATTGCTGGAATTGACAGATACGATGGCGGATGCTGTCCGTTATTTGGAGGCCAGACTGCTGGCGGGAAATGAAGTGGAACAGATTAAAGGGATGCTGGTGAATATTACGGAAGCGTTGTATGAGGTGGAAAAAGCGATGCAGCCGTTGCGGGCTTCGCTGCCCGGCAACCGGGTATATGAGTTCCAGGAACAGTTGAAACGGGATCTGCAGGAGATTTTGACGCTGTGGCAACAACAGGAAGAGGAATTGCTGCATACAAAAATTTCCGGACAGTTTGTACCGCATTTTTGGTTGTGGCAGGAAGAAGTGGGACAGTGCATGACAACGGAGGAGGTGCAGCATGGCTGAGACTGCGCAGTTTGTTTTGCAACCCCATCAGGATATTGAACTGGAGCGGCCACGGCATGATCTGGAGCTTTTTGCCACGCTGCCGTCCAGCGGTGTTAATGAGAAAACCGGCCTGCTACTGATTCTGGACGATTTCAGTGGATTTGCCAACTCGGTGTACCAGGCACAGGAAGTCCGGCCCTATCTGGCGGACCGCTATAATCTGGTTGTGGCCGGACTGAACTATTTCGGCATTGACCGCAAGCGCAGCATCGAAATTCGTAATGGCTTTTTACAGAATCTGCGACGGATTTATGGAATCAGCCTCGATACAGGAAATATGACCGATCAGAATCAGTTTTTTGGCGAAGTGGCGGCGCAGCTGGCCCGTAAAGGAGTGGTCATGCTGGATCAACGCTGTCAGCCCGTGGTGATGGACGGGCGGGGTGAATATCAGTCCTGGGGATTTTTACCGGCTATTGACGGATTGCAGAGCGTGGGCTTTCTACTGGGGAAATACCCGCAGCTGGACCGCCAGCGTGTTAGCGTTTACGGTCAGGGGTACGGCGGTTATATTGCCGGACTGATGGCTAAATTCGCGCCTCGGACTTTTGCAACTGTGATCGACAAAGACGGTTTTGTAAAAACAGAACTAAAGCATGTGGCTACGGGCGAACTGCTGGACCCGGGCGAGTTTATGGAGATTCCTTTCAGCGACTTTCCGATTCCTTTCCGTTATTCGGTGATGTTTGAGTCGCCCTGGACGATTGAAGATGAAGAGAACGCGGGATATTTTTCCGACAGTCATCGTAAGATTCGCAGTTTGCTGTTGCCGGAGCATCATCAGGCGTCCGATACCCGGTATTATTTGTTTCAAGGAACCGATGACCGTTTTGGTGTGGCGGCGGCCCGCGACCGTTACGCAACGCTGCTGCAGAAGTTTCACCCGGTGCAGTATAAAAAGTTGCCACCGGTGGAACTTGGAACAAATCATCAGGAATTGTTTGACCAGGTGGCGGCAGCGGAGACGGAGAATTTCTGCAAAGCGGAAGCGGATAATGACTTTTCCCTGAACCGGACCTATACATTATCGTGCGGTGAAAAGTCCTATGTTTTTGCGTTCCGGGACGATTACTCTTTGCAGGTGAGCGTGAAGCAAAGCCGCCGGAACAAGGTGAAGTGTGAATAGCGATGAAGGGATTGTTACCGGAGATGACGCTGACACAGAAAAAAAGCAATAAATGCAAACATGCTGCCAGGAGGGACAATGATGGCAAATCCACTGGACGCTTATCGTAAAGCCGCCGCGCTGGGCGGTGCAAAAAAAATTTTAAAAGCCGATGACTCGGTGTCGGCGACGGGCACAAACCCGTCGATATCAGCCGGGACGCAAACCGGAGAAACTGCAGCCGTGATTGTGCCGGAAACCGCCGGCCCGCTTGCGAAACCGGTTGCTGCACCATCTTCAGCGCAAGGCAGAACTGAAGCTGCCGTTACTGCAGTTGGAGCGGAAAAGCTTCCCTTTGTACCGGCTTATCAGGAAAAGGACCAGGAACCCGAAGAAGAAAAACCACTGAACCCTTATTTTGTCAATTCGGTCATGACAGCTTCACCGGAGAAGCTGACGCTGATGCTGTATGACGGAGCGCTGCGGTTTATGAATGATGCGGTACGCCATATTGAAGAAGGGAAAATAGATAAGGCTCATAAGGCGAATACCCGCACCCAGGATATTTTTGTGGAATTAATGAGTACGTTGAATATGAGCTATGAGATTTCCAATAATTTGATGCAGCTGTATTCGTTTGTTCTGGATAGCCTGATTCAGGCCAATGTAAAAAAAGATGCTAAAATTTTACAGGATATGATTGGGTTGACTCAGGAATTCCGCAATACTTGGGCGGAAGCCATGAAAATTGCCGGAGCGGAAAAGAATGCCGGCAACCCGGATTTAATGCTGGATGCAAAGTGAGGGATGAGAAATGGTTACACGGATTGGCGGTTTAGCGACGGGGATTGATACTGACACGCAGGTCAAAGAAATGCTCAAGGGACGGCAAACTCAGCTAGACACGTTAAAACAAAAACAGCAGCTTGTGTATTGGCAGCAAGAGGATTTGCAGACTATTTACTCCTCTTTGTCAGATTTTCGTAACACGGTTACCGATTTTAAATTGCAGAGAACATTGGCGGCCAAGAAAGCGACTTCTACGGATGAGGACGCGATCACGGCAACGCCGACGGCAAATGCAGCTACGGGGACTCATGTATTGACGGTGTCCAAACTGCCTACCGGCGTCACCAAAGTGAGTTCTGCCACTATTGCCGACGCTAAGGATACTTTAGCCTTGCAGTTCGGTCTGACCAGTGATTTTACAATGGGCATCAACGGAACCAGCTTTAATGTCTCTAAGGAGTGGAGTCTGAATGATTTTGCCACAGCGCTCAGTTATTATGGCGGGATTACTGCCAGTTATGATTCGGTGAATAAGAAATTTTCCATGGTCACTACGACTACTGGTGCGTATGATTCCACTGGTGGCGCCCGCCTGGATTTTGCCGGCAGCGACGCGACCGCCATCGATTTTATTCAAAATAAACTTAAAATTGATCTGGGTGGAGGTCGGGCCAGTATCGGCAAGATTACTGATACGGATGCCGGTTATGTGAATACGGGGAGTTTGGCCAGCCAGTTCGGTGCCTTGGGAAATTTTGACTTGGTTATTAACGGACAGACAATCAGTACGACGGTATCAAGCACGACTACTTTGTCGAGTGTTATTTCGGCAATTAACACGCAAATGACTACTGTTTCGGCAGCAATAACAGCCAGTTACAATACCACCACGGATCGGGTGTTTATTGTCAACACCGATGGGACGAGTACTTCTGCCGGGACGGCGATCACGTTCGGTACCAGCGGTGCTAAACCAGCGAATTATGCTGCCGGACTGAATTTTTTGATTAATGATTTGCGGATGGATGTACCCTTTGCGGTTGCCAGTGATACGCAGCTGGCTATTTCGGCCTCCAGCACCCAGACGGTGTCGTCTGTGTTTGGCATCACCAGTAGTATGAGTATAGAAATTGATGGGACCACGCCGGTTACCATTAACCCCACCGATACCATTGATACTGTGGTGGCTTCACTGACGGCCAGCGGATATACGGCGAATTTCGACAGCACAACCAAGCGCTTTGTCCTGTATCGGGACAGCGCCGGTACTACGGCGCTGGATTTTAATGGGACCAACGCTGCCGGGATGCAACTGCTCAATAAACTGGGATTGATTACACCGTTGCAGACCACTGTACCAACGACCCGTACCAGTAGCAGTGCGATGAGTATGCCAACGACACCAACCAGTTCTATGGCGACGGATCTGGGAATGTCCACGGATTCTTTTGCTGTTTCTGTAAATGGCAAATCGGTGACCATTGATCCGACGCAATCATTGGCCACTGCTTTAGCGGCGATCAGCAGCACTTCGGGCGCCGGTGTGTCGGCTACTTATGATTCTACCGCGAAAACAGTAACCATTACGCGGACGGACGGCTCCACTTCACCCATTGATTTTTCCGGTTCTTCTGCAGCGGGATACCAGTGGCTGACGAACAATCTGAATTTAATGTATACGTCCCCCAGTTCCTATGCTTTGCAGGGAACGGACGCGAAACTGACTTTTGACGGAATCGATACTACTTCACATACGACATCGTATGTGAAGAACGATGTGACCTACAAGCTGAAAGCCGTGACGACGAACCCGGTAACGGTGGCAGTGGAAGCAGATACCGAGACAATTCTGGCTAGTGTGAAGAAATTTGTTGAGTCATACAATGCGTTGCTGAAACAACTTAGCAGCGCCTATGAAACTTCGCGACCCAAGACCTCCTCCTCCCGCTATGCCAGCTATTATGAACCATTGACGGATGATCAAAAAGATGCCATGGATGAATCGACGATCACTAAATGGGAAGCCAAAGCCCGTACAGGTCTGCTGCATAACGATTCGACATTGATGAGTATGGTTTCGCAAATGCGCAGCGATTTTACCAATCCGGTGGTGCGATATCCGACCGCGGCGCTGAACGATACGGCGACCAACGGCGTGGGTGGTTTGACGCTGGATTTCAACGAACCTTTATATAAGGGCCTGGGCGGTGGAGTATATTCGGCGTTGCCCACCGGTACCGACGTTACGTCGAGGTTCCAGTATACCGGCAAAGGCACCGTGGATAAGATTACGTATAATATTGTGGATGGCACACCACAGATCAACGTGGCATTTAAAGCGGCCAATTCTGCTTCCACTCCGCCGGTATACGCGCCGGCGGTGGGGGACACGATACAGTTAAAAACAGATAGCACCAGTACATTGTATAATTCCCGGGGCGCGTCCTATGTTCCCCGTCCGGCAACGTTGAGTTCCGTGCTGAACGAAGACGCCACCGATTCGTCCGGCAACGCAGTGATATCTTATGACACGGTCTGGACATACCCGACAGATAACGTAACCAATTATGGCAAAGTGGATTCCAATGCCTGGATGACAGCGGCTTCGATCGGAATTTCCACCGATAGCGGCGGCGGTTATCTGGATTATGAAGATGGCGGTAAGCTATATATCAATGAGACCACGCTGAAAAGCGCATTAGAGTCTGATCCGAACATTTTGCAGAACATTTTTGCCACTAAGTCTACGACAACGGACCGGCAGGGAATTGCAGAACGTTTGTATGCGCATGCCACCACACAGTTAAAAGCATTGTCAGATAAGGCAGGCGTTTCTGGGGCATCAACAGCCAATAGTGCGTTGGACAAAGTATTGAGTAACTATGAAACGCGGATTGAGACACTGGAAGACATCATGGCGGATGAAGAAGATCGTTATTACGATCAGTTTGCCCGGATGGAAGAAGCGGTGTCCAAGCTGAATCAACAGGGAACCTGGCTGTCCAGTGCCACCAGCAGCTCCAGCGGCTGATCGTAAATGGCAATGCTAAAAGCGGTATTTTTGGACCGGGATGGCGTGATCAATGAAGATGTTCACTATTTGCACCGAATTGAAGATTTTCGCTTTGTTCCGGGAATTTTGGACGTATTGAAAGCATTCCGGGAGCGGGGATATTTGCTGATTGTTGTTACCAATCAATCGGGAATTGGCCGGGGATATTACGACGAACGGCAGTTTGAAGAACTGACGGGCTGGATGTTGCGGCAGTTAAAAAAAGCGGGGATTGATATCGCGAAAGTCTATTTTTCACCCTATCATCCTGAAGCCACGATTGAAAGGTATCGCCGGGATTCCGATTGCCGCAAGCCCAATCCGGGGATGCTGCTGACGGCGCAAACAGAGTTTGAGATTGATATGGCAGCTTCGCTACTGATCGGCGACAGCGAATCGGATGTGGAGGCCGGGCGGCGCAGCGGTGTGGGCCGGACGATTCGGGTAAGCCGGGAATGCGCAACAGGGGAGCAAACTTCCCAGGCCGACTATATTGTTGGTAGTGTAAGAGATATTTTGTCATTAGTGGTAAACTGGGA
>DATMYQ010000375.1:0-3110 GCA_035560935.1 Patescibacteria group bacterium
TAAAAGCAGAAACAATCCGGCAATAATGCCGGATTGTTTCTGCTTTTATGATCCATTGATCATTGCACCCGGTGGTTCGGACACCAGCGATGCACTGCCGCCGCCCAAGTGGATCCTGCGCCAAAGCCAACCATTGCCAGCCTGTCACCATCCTCAAACCTTCCATTACGGGCGTTTTCGTCCAGCAAAATAGGAATAGAAGCGGCGGACGTGTTGCCGACCCGATCAATATTAACCAACACTTTTTCTTCCGGAAAACCCAATCGTTTCGCCGCAGCCTGAATAATACGCACATTGGCTTGATGCGGCAGTAGCCAGGAAATATCGGATAAATCCAGTCCGGCATCTTCCACCGCCCTGTTTACCGATTCACCAATAATTTTCACAGCAAATTTAAACACTTCCTTGCCATTCATTTGAAGAAAATGTCTTCTTTGCTCTATTGTTTCAGCAGTGGCGGGTTCCCTTGATCCACCCGCCGGAACACTAAGCAAAGCTCCATCCCGGCCATCGGCGCCAAGATCCAACCCCAATATACCGTACCCCTCAGATACTTCTCCCAGTACTACTGCGCCGGCTCCATCACCAAACAATGCATTGGTACCGCGATCATCCCAGTCAATAATTCTTGAGAAACATTCGGCACCAATCACCAATACCTTCTGAAAAACCCCATTCCTGATAAATTGACTGCCAATTGTCATTCCGTAAAGAAAGCCAGAGCAGGCGGCAGATAGATCAAACGCTGCGGAATTTACCGCACCGATATTTTTTTGGACTAGACAGGCTGTAGACGGAAAAAACATGTCCGGAGTCACTGTAGCCACGATAATCAGATCAAGTTGCTCCGGCGAAACACCAGCAGCTTCCAGGGCCCGCAAGGCGGCTTGTGTTGCCAGATCCGACGTCGCCTGGTGATCTGCTGCTGCACGCCGCTCCCGAATTCCAGTACGTTCAACTATCCATTCATCCGATGTATCCGTTATTTGTTCCAAATCCCGGTTCGTCACCACTTTTTCCGGCAGATACGAGCCGGTTCCCCATATTCCCGCATTTTTTTTCCGCATCGTTACTGTCATTCCTCATTTCAACATTCGTTCCCATTACAATTATATAGCTTGGTCATATTACCTGGCAATATTTTATTTTTCGATACTCCATGAATCAATCAGGCTGCCACTTTGTCTATACGCTTTTAGCAGCAGCCGATTTGTTGAAACTTCCGCCACCAGGTAGTTCGGTTCTTCTAAGGGATTGTAAAAATATTCATTCCATTCGCGCTGCATCACGTTTTGGTAAGTTTTACTACCGCTACGTCCGGTCGCCACATATCGTATTCCAGTCTGCTTTCGTTCCCCGTTGCTATTCTCCGGCAAATAGCCGGTTCGGGCATATACATGCTCATGCGCTGAGAACACCACGTCAACTTTTCCGGCAAGCAAGACATCCTCAAAAGTACGCCGCAAAACACTGCCGCTGTCATCTTGCCGATTCCCATACAAAGGCCGGTGAATAAACACCACTTTCCACGGCTGCATTGTTGCAGCCAAGTCCGCTTCCAACCATTCCTTCTGCCTTTTTAACATATCCGGAATAAAGCGTGATTGTTCTCCCGCCTGGCTGTCCAACACCACAAAATGTACCGGTCCGTAATCATACGAGTAAACTCTTCCTTTTAATTCCTCCGGGCCATTTGCCGGCAACGGAAAATGGGCGGTAAATAAACCCGGCAGTGCAAACCCGCCCCCGAGAGTATAGTTTTCATGATTCCCGGATACCGGCATGGCCGGAATTCGTTTGATGACATCTGCCGCTGCATGAAACCAGGCAGACCACTGACCTTCATCTTGTCCATTATCCACCAGGTCTCCCATATTTACAAAAAACGCCGCTTTGGGATTACGTTGCCAGGCCTGTTGCACTGTAGTGTGCCATACCCGGTAATCCACACTTTGCGAATCGCCGAAAATCAAAAACTGAAATGCTTTTTCTTTTGATGGTGCCGTAAGAAAACTTTCCGTCGCACTCCAGATATGCCCGTCACCAATCCGGTAGTAATAGCGCACCCCTGGCTTCAGATTTTGCAATGTCACCTGACAAAACGGTGTGTCACCCACCCCTGTGCTTACCGTTTTTTCCCCGGCGATCACCTGTGTCCCCAGACCTCGTGCCAGACGTATTCCATCTCCTTCTGTCCATTCCAGCAAACAGGCATTACTCGCTTCCCCACGTTGCCAGGTAATGGTCTGTGTTGTCCGTGGATCTTCCGTCCAGGTCAATGTGACGCGGGACACCGCCTCGACCGCTGTCGCCGGTAATACCGCGTAACTGTTGCCAAGCAGTGTTGCCAGAACCGCCAAAAACAGTATAAATGCTTTCATTACCTACTCTCCTCTACAGTATTGTAGAACGATCACAAATCCAGTTCATCAACACACCGTTTGTGCCAGACAACGACAAAAAAACAACGACTTACGCCGTTGTTCCGTATCATCATTCGTTCCGGTCATCGCTATGCGGCATTAACTGAATTTTCTCGCGCCATTTCAGCCAACGCTTTTTCAATTCAACTCTTTTCTTTTTCAATGCCGCTTTGCGTTCCGCCAACTGGTTTTCCAGTTTTTCGATACCACATTCCAGGGTTTCCAGCTCCTCCAGCAACTGATCTATTGCGAATTCCAATCTTTCCGCACTATTTCCTCGGCGTTTACATCCCATATTTTCTCGTAATTTAAAGGCCGTCTTTATGTTTTCCAGCTTTTCAAACTCTGTTTTCATCCGTTCCAAGATAGTAACTCCTCCAGCTATCGATCACTTACTTACTTTTTTATCATATCATAATTTGACCAGCAGCACAATCATACCCGGGATAAGAAACCACCAGGTATGATCATGCGTCAGACTTCCTGTTCCAGTTCTTGCAACAGCCGCGGCAACTCTTCCAGTATTTCCTGCAATTCTTCCTGTGACAAAAGGTCTCCTGCTTGCAAGCTCTCCTGATCGGCCATAATAAAACCTCCTGAAAATAAAATAAACCGCCTGTTCCATCAGTTAAAGCACCTTTATCGGCACTGATGCAACCAGGCAGTCTTTGGAAAACCCATTAAGAC
>DATMYQ010000376.1:0-9505 GCA_035560935.1 Patescibacteria group bacterium
AGTTTCTATAAGCATTATCAATAAAGAAAAGGAGCGACTACACCATATGGCCAAACGAATTCTATGCCTGTTTCTTTTGTTAGCCCTGACTCTGTCCGTTTCTCTGGTTGCAGCGGAAGGCATGGCATACCGTGAATATCCGATCTCTGCCACTATTATGCTGGAAGGTTGCGGCAACGTTCAATACGAGCAAACACTGGATCTAAAATCCGGTGACTATTTCCGGGTAGAGCTGTTTGCTGCCGGTGGCACCGGTTATCAATGGACGTTGGAAAACGAAAACCCTGAATTGATCAAACTGGTTTATCAAAACAGCGGTCCCGTAGATGCCGCCAAAAACATAGCCGGTGGAAAAGCCCGAACGGTTTTTATCTTCCAGGCAACTTCCAGTACAAACACGCCGGAAGTTCTCCATTTTGCGTTAAAACGCCCCTGGGAAAAAGCAGAGAAACCGGCACAGACCATGGAACTTTCTGTAACCGCCCGCTAAGGGTTTACCGGACATTGCCCAATACCGCTTGATATGTCAAAAACCTGCCAATCGGCAGGTTTTTGACATATCAATACCTTGCGTTCCATTCCAGATGCAGACAAGGGTACTTACTCGAACAATGCCACTACGGCTTTTAATTCTTCCTTAATGCCAATCCCCTGGGGACAGTGCGTTTCACACTCGCCGCACTCAACGCATTGGGAAGCAGGAGCATTAAACTTAGTCATAATCGTATAACGATATTTGGCTTCCGGCGTACCGTCAAACACCCAATGGTCATTATAATTGGCAAAACAGGCGGGAATATTTATATTGGAAGGACAAGGCATACAATATCCGCAAGCAGTACAATTAACTCGGATTTTTTCAACAAACGATTTCTTTATGCCCGCTACCATGGCCAACTCTTGTGATGTAAGCGAATTATCCAGTGCTTCCCGCGCCACCTCCAAGTTTTCAGTAACATGGTCCATCGTTGTCATTCCACTCAGAACAACCGACACTTCCGGGTGATTCCATACCCAGCGCAGTGCCCATTCCGCCGGAGTCCGTTTCACCTCAGCCTGTTCAAGCAGTGACTTTGCCGCTTCGGGAAGCCGGACCAAATTACCACCCCGCAACGGTTCCATAACGGCAATTCCCAGTCCTTTGTCTGCAGCATATTCCAGACCCTCTTTACCGGCCTGAAAGGTTTCATCCAGATAGTTATACTGGATCTGACAGAACGACCAGTCATAGGCATCAACAACTTCTTTGAACAGACCGATCTGATCATGAAAGGAAAAACCGGCATACCGTATTTTCCCGTCTTTAATCGCCTGATTCAAAAAATCGCCAATATCGGCCGCTTGTAAGGTTGGCCAAACATCTTTATTTATGTTATGCACCAGGTAAAAATCAATAACGTCGGTTTCCAGCCGTTCCAGTTGTTCATTGAGGTACCGATCCATATCAGCGCGCGTTTTGATCAACCAACTGGGTAATTTCGTCGCCAGCTTAACCCGCTCCCGGTATCCATCTTTTAACGCTCTGGCAACAAACGGTTCACTGGCCCCGCCCTGATGGAAACCGGTACCATGATAGGGATACGCGGTATCCACATAATTGACTCCGGCATCAATGGCGTGCCGAATCATTGCAATAGCTTTTTCATCGTCAATTTTTGCAGGATTTTTGTCAATCACCGGCAGCCTCATACAGCCAAACCCCAAAACAGAAACCATTTCATTCGTTTTGCCATATTTACGATATAACAAATTAATTCCTCCTTCCAGTCTTTCCTAAATTATATGTAGCGCCGCTTCGTTGGTCAGCGCATAATATTTTTATGTTTTTATAACCATCGAAACGTCAGTGAGAATAAACCTCTGCTTTTTTATTTGTGTTGCAAATTCAGTATTTCCGCCACTGCCGCCACCAGATCCCTGTTCACACGACAAATCAGATACTTCCCCCGCTTCTCCGTAACAACCAGATCAGCATTCGCTAATTCTTTAATATGGTGGGAAACAGTGGGAGCGCCAATGCCCAGCGATTCAATCAGGTCACTGACAAAACATTCGCAACCTGTTTCAAAACTAGCTTCCTGCGCTTTGGCAATGCGCAGGTACAGTTCCAGACGGTTCGGATTTGAAAGTGCCTTAAATATTTTGGCCATTTGCTTTGTATCCATGTTATCCTAACCCCATTCATCAATATCATAATTCGATATTCATCGAATTGATTGTACCCAATTTCCGCCCGCTTGTCAATCGTCATCTGCAAATTTTTAGTGAGCAGCGGTACATTATAATAAATTTTGCCAAAGAAAAAGCCGGCGTTTTTGAGCGCCGGCGCAAAACAGACTACTGATAGTTTGCCATCATTCCCCGTCGTGCAGAAACTTCCATTCCTGTTTAGAAATCTTTGGGTAAGAAAGGATATCGCCCTGCCATCAGAGAAACAGTATATCAACAAGGCAACCATGACAAACAAATTACCGGGAAATTAGTTGCTTTGTACGACCTATCCCAGGTCAGCCGCAATGTGTTTCATCCGTTGCATAATTGGTAAATCATAGGGACAGCGTGCCTCACACTCACCGCATTCCACACAATCCGAAGCTTTTGCCGACATATTCGCATATCTTCCGGGAATGGCCTGCGTCATTCCATAGTGGGTATACTGGAGGTAGAAAATAAAGATTTGAGGAATATCAATACCGGCCGTGCAAGGCATGCAATATCCACACCGCCGGCAAAAACTGGATCCTAACGATTCTGCTTCCTGTTTTAAAATTTCTCGTTCTTCAGCAGTTAACGGCACAAACTCCTTATCGGCAGCCACGTTCTCTGCCACATGGCGCACCTCATCCATTCCCGGAATAGCCACGACACGTTGTTCCATAATAAAACGCAGCGCCAGCCCATAGCTTTCCACCTGGCCTCCGCCCAACGGTTTCATTGCTATGCAGCCAATATTCATCGACCTCGCCAGCGGAAATAATTCTTCATTTGCTTTGGTTTCGATAAAATTGAAGGGGACCTGCACCGTGCTAAATTCGTTGGTTTTTAAGGCTTCCAACAGTAATTCTATACTATGCCCGGTAACACCAATATGACGGATTTTTCCCGCCTGCTGTGCTTCCTTCAGCGCTTCCAGCGCTCCGCCCGGTGCTAATACTGCATCCAGATCCTTACGTGTTTTGATGTTATGGATTTGATACAGATCAATATATTCTGTCTTCATCGTTGCCAGACTGATATCCACATCCCGAGCCATGCTGGCCTTGTCTCTGACCATACTCTTAGTGGCAAGATAATAGTCCTGCCGGCGTGAGGCGAGATGCTCACCGATTTTGGCTTCACTATCCGTATAGGCACGAGCCGTATCGATGAAATTGATACCCGCGTCCAGCGCCGCATGCAGCACCTGACCGGCTTCCTCCATCGTGCACCGTTGCATCGGCAACGCCCCAAAACTAATCGCGGAAACATTCATTTCCGTACGACCTAATTTTATTTTGTCCATTTTTATCACCTTTCTCCTTTAGCATAGGCTACGGTTGATAGTTTCCTTCACGTGTTTTTGGGTTCGCTTTTCAGCTCTCAACCGCCAAATTGCCTATTGTGTTTTTTCGCCATATTCCTTATTTCTCCTGCCGACAGTGAACAAGACGCCACCCATCCTGTTTCGTCTGCCCCTAAAATTGACAACTCATAAGGAGGCCTATCCGTGAGTCAGGATAAAGCAGTGATCACCGCGGAAAATCTTTACAAAACGTTTGAAACATTTCAAGCGCTCAAAGGCATTTCATTTACCGTACAAGCTGGTGAATGCTACGGCTTTTTGGGACATAATGGCGCCGGCAAAACAACGACCATGAGAATGATTTACGGAATGTCCACGGTTAGTCAGGGTACACTGAGAATTTTTGATCAGTCCATTTCCCTGACTCCACCTTCCATAAAATCCCGGCTGGGAGTCATTCCTCAAGAAGACAATCTTGACCCGGATCTCTCCGTCCGTGAAAATCTGGAAGTGTACGGACGCCTATATGGCCTGTCTCGCGCCTCTTCCCAACAAAAAGCCCTGGAATTACTGCAATTCATGAATCTGGCAGAAAAAGCGGACGATTCGGTAGAGCATCTTTCCGGTGGTTTGAAGCGTCGTCTGGTTATCGCCCGGGCTTTGATTAACCGGCCGGAAATTGTCATCTTGGATGAGCCTACCACGGGACTTGATCCCCAGGCCCGTCATCTGGTCTGGCAAAAACTTCGTAGCCTAAAAGCCGAAGGAGTCACTCTGCTTCTGACCACGCATTATATGGAAGAGGCGGTCCAACTATGTGACCGTCTGGCCATCATGCACGAAGGCCGGATTTTAGAAGAAGGCAGTCCCCGGGAACTCATCGGGCGCTGCGTATTACCCCATGTGGTGGAAGTACATTTGCCGATATCCGGCATGCCGGACGGCCTCGAATCCCAGGTACGGGCAATGGGTGGCGAAGTCGTACAGGTGGCGGAAGGTTTATTTCTTTACGCCCATGACGGTCAGGAAATCTGGGATGCGCTCCCCCGCTGGGGACTACCGCAGCATAGTTGTTTTTTACGGCCAGCCAATCTGGAAGATGTATTTTTGAAGCTTACCGGTGGCCATGGAGGTGAAAATACATGATTGTCATCGGGCGCGTTCTTTATCGCCACTGGGCGGTATTCCGCAAAGTATGGTGGACTAACATGATGTTTAATTTTGTGGAGCCGTTTCTGTACCTGAGTGCCCTGGGATATGGCCTGGGTGCCTTTGTCCGGCCAATGGGCGGTGTCAGTTATGTCGATTACATTGCTCCCGGCATTGTCGCTTCCTCGGCCATGTTTGCGGCAACCTTCGAGAGCACCTATGGCAGTTTTATCCGCCTGCATTATCAGAAAACTTTTCACGCCATGCTGGCCGGGCCGGTCACTGTCCGAGACATTATCGTCGGTGAAGTATTATATGCCATCCTCAAAAGCATGCTGTTTGGCATTGTCATTTTACTGGTAACCGTACTGTTTGGCAACGTACATTCCTGGTGGGCGCTGCTGATTCCCCCATTCCTGGCTTTGCCCGGCGCCCTGTTTGCCCTGCTGGCCCTTTGCTACACTGGTCTGATTAAAAGCATTGACCATTTTAACTATTACATCACGCTATTCATCACACCGATTCACTTATTTTCCGGAGCCTTTTTTCCGGTGGAAGCGATGCCCGCCTGGGTAAATGCCTTAATATGGCTGAACCCGCTGTACCACAGTGTGCAAATTTCCCGGGCGTTGTCACTGGAAACCCTGCACCCCGGATTATGGCTGCATGTCGTTCTAATGTTGGCAGCCATTGCCATCCTGTTGCCGCTGCCAGTGCGGTTATTTAAAAAACGCCTGATCACTTAAATGCTAATGGCTTTCCACCCTTTTCCGCTAATTGTTCCTTGATCAACGGTTTGATGGCGCCACTTTCTAAAATAGTCATCGCCCGGGCCAATTTTAGAAAGTGAATTATTTAGCTACGTCAGCGGTGCGTTCACCGGCGCCAGCCAAAAAGGAAAAGTCGGTTTATTTGAGGCCGCACACGGCAGCCAAATTGTTGGGAATCAGTCGTTCCACGCTTTGGCGCCGTTTAAAGCAGTTTAAATAATACCTTCCTGTTCATCACTAGAACAGCAGGCTTTATATTTTTTCCTAAAGGAGCCATTTGCCAGCTCCAGTCAAATATCTTATAATTTATATTGGTATTGAATTGCTAAAAGGAGGAACCATGATCAGTCCGAAAAATTTTCTGATTGCTGATTTTGAGTTTACGACATTTGACACTCCCTTTGGGCGCCCCAAGGGATTTTTCCCAGAAATCGTCGAAGTGGGCGCTGTCCTTTTGAGTACGAATTTGTCCGATATGCAAAAAGTGTATCAGACGTTCGTGAAGCCCCGTTTGTTTCCCAAGCTGTCCGAAGCCTGCAAAAACATTGCCATGCTGACTCAGGAAGACATTAACCAGGGTATAGACTGGGCTGAAGCCATGGGTAAACTGGCAGAACACTACACCGCCGGTCAAACCTGGCTGGTAGCCTGGGGTGATGCCGACTGGCAAGTGATTCAGAACAATTGCAATAAATACAAACTGGACTGCCCTTTTCAGTTTGCCGACTATTTGGATCTGGCTCTGGCCTACCGCCAGTATTACGCCAAGGATCGTACCCTGTCGCTGCACCACGCTATTGATGAACAGCAAATCCAGCGTGAAGGAAACTATCATCTGGCTTTGGACGATGCGTTCAACACCGGTCTGTTATTATGCCGCATGTGGGAAAATGGCTGGCGTCCCGAATAAGCGCCCGCATCATTGGCAAGAAAGTTTCCGTTTAATTTTCGGTATATAAAATGACTCACACAAAAAAAAGCAAAGATGGCCTACAAAAGGCTCCATCCTTGCTTTTTTCTGTTAGCCTATGCGGCAGATCTACAGATCAAACCGTCCCACCGCCGACTGCAGCTCCTGCGCGACGCCATTCAATACCTGTGCCGCCGATGCAATTTCTTCCATCGAAGCCAGTTGTTCTTCCGTCGCAGCCGATACCGTTTCGGCATGAGCGGCGCCAGCCTTCACCACGGTTTCAATTTCATGCATCAGGTCAATGATTTCCCGGTTACCTACTTTGACGCCCTGTGTTGCCACGGTAATATCCTGAATCTGTCCACCAACATTGGCAACCATATCCCGGATTTCGCCAAAGATCCGGCCCGACTCGCGAACCACGCTACTGCCGGCCGTTACTTCACGCGTGCCATTTTCCATGGCCGAAACTGCCTGAGTGGTATCCGCCTGAATTTCGCCGATCAAATCGCTGATTTGCTTGGCCGCTTCCTGGGATTGCTCAGCCAGTTTACGTACTTCATCGGCAACCACGGCAAAACCACGACCCTGTTCGCCGGCCCGCGCCGCCTCGATGGCCGCGTTCAGCGCCAGCAAATTGGTCTGCCCGGCAATACCGCCGATTGTTTCAACTATTTGTCCAATTTCTTTGGAACGTTCACCCAGTTTAGCCACAACCATTGCAGACTGGCTGACCGTCTTCTCAATCGAATCCATTTGGGAAACCGCTTTATCGATTTGCCCGGCTCCTGTCTGCGCACGCTGCGTGGCTTCCTGGGATACCACCGCCACCATATCTGCCTTGTTGGCCACATCGTCAATCGCCGCCGTCCGTTTTTCCACATTGGTAATGGCCTGGCCCACGGTCACGATCTGGCGTTGGGCCCCTTCGGACACTTCCATGATAGCGGAGGCGACAGAAGAAGATGCCTGTGCCGATTGATCGGCGTTCGCCGTCAGCTGTTTTGCCGTTGACTCCACTTTTTCCGTCTTTTCGCGAATTCCATTAATTAAATCACGGGTATTAATATACATTTTCCGGGTCGCCCGATATAAATCGCCGATTTCATCGCTTCCCGCACTGACCGCTTCTTTTGATTTCACGCGGAAATCGCCGTCCGCCAGTTCTCCCATCCGGAAGACCAGCCGGCTCAGTACTTCAGTGCTGCGGCGAATCATAATATAGAAAATACCGGCCAGCAGCAACGTTCCGATAAAGCCAATGGCTGCCAGATAAGTCATCAAACGGTTCACTTCACTCATAAAGTCCTGAACCGGAACCATCAGGACCAGTGTGAGTCCTGTTTCGCCGATCGGCGTCGCCAGATAATATTTGTCAATCCCCATAAAGGTGGCTCGCAATAATTGTTCTTTACCGCCCGCCAACGATTTACCAATTTCAGTAAAAGATCCGTTGTCAACGGTCGTCACATCCTCAGTAGGTTTGAACGTGGGATGAGCCAGAAAACGTCCTTTTTTATCCAGCAAGAAAGCATAGCCAGTTTGTCCGACCTTGATTGAATTCGTAATCTGCAATGCTTTGTCAAGATTGATTTCCGTACCGATCAAACCCGTCCGAGCGCCATTTTTTTTGTACGCCCAGGAAACATTGAACACATTCTTATTCAATGTCTTGCTTTCATAAACTTCCGAATAATTGGCAGTATCTTTATTGCCCTTCCAATACCAGGGCCGGGTGCGGGCATCTAAATTAGGAATAATGGCCGGATTTCCGAAAGCGCCAATGGTTTCTCCATTGGCATCCGCACAGATATAAGGATTCATCAGATCCGGGTTCGCTTTCTTTATCGCAATAAGTAATCCGCTAGTTTCATCCGGTGACCGTTCTCCCGCAGCAATAACATCGCCGGCTGTTTTTATCGAATACTCGATTTCCGTTAACCACTTGTGAATTGTCATGGCATTCTGGCGTGTAGACTGAAGCAATGTTTCTCTAACCTGTTTTTCCAGCATGGTGCTGGACTGCTGATAAGCAATCCCGACAACGGCACCCAAAATTAAAACCATGGGTACAATCACCGACAGCAGCAGTTTTCCTTTTAATCGCAACTGCATAATGTTTACCACCTCTCTTCATCCGGTTCGGTCGTCAAATTTTGCGGCTGCCATCCGAAACGAGCATAAAACCCATGAAATGATGTCTATCATCGTAGAATCATCTAATCGCCGTTCCTGACTTAACCGTTTTATAAAATCACAGCACCTGGGCTCGTTTCAAGCTTCCTTCCGACCTCCCTTCTCACACCGCCGACACATCGGACAAATGATGCACCGGCAAATTCCAGACGCCGATTTTAGTCTATAAGGCGATTTTTTCATATTTCAGCATCTCTGACACCAATCTCTGAAGCCATTAAACTCGCTTGTATCATAAAGACTCTTCGCTAAGAATCTGAAAATTCCTTTCTTTTCAGGATAGCTTTACAATAATTTACTGCTTTTTAAGTAATTCCAAGGATTTTTTCTTTTCCGTTTCTTCACTGTGACAGGTATCCCAGTTTATGCTACACTGAAATTAGTGGTTTAAATTCTCCCTGCTTCACTGGCGGCATTAAACCACTGGATTTATATGATTGAGGAAGTGAGATTTTGCACTGGGAAAGCGTACCCTTATTAATCATACTCGTAATATCGGTGCTCGCCAGCAACTCCAGCGTTGCCATTGCCGCGCTTGTACTGTTGCTGATGAAACTGCTGAACATGGATCAATATTTCCCCTGGCTGGAAAGCAACGGCATTCCTATCGGTATCACAGTGTTGACGCTGGCAGTACTGACGCCTATCGCGCAGGGAAAATTGTCTCTGGCTGACATGGCGGGAACCTTTAAAAGCGTTCCGGGACTGGTCGCCATCATTGTTGGTATTTTTGTATCCTGGCTGGCGCACCAAGGAGTGGTTTTTATGAAGGATTCTCCGGAAGCCGTGACGGCCTTAATCGTTGGTACGATTATTGGCGTCTGTTTTTTCCAGGGACTGGCCGTTGGTCCGTTAATCGCCGGTGGTTTAGTTTCTTTACTGGTCAGCTGGTTAGGAAAAATCAGCCATTAACCCATCGTATAAAAAAAGCGCAGGCCGGAAGGCCTGCGCTTTATCTATGATTCTATCATGCAA
>DATMYQ010000377.1:0-17513 GCA_035560935.1 Patescibacteria group bacterium
CGTTAAAAGAATAAGAAACGCAGCTGCCCATAATAACTGTGTGATAAATAATTTTCTGGGAGAAAATTCGAAACCAAATACAAATCATGGATTGTTGCAAAGTTTAGCTCAAAATCCCCAAATTACCCCGCAAGCACGAAAAACTCAATTAAGAAAAGCAAAAATGAGGCAACTGATTTCCTTGTTATACGCCCACAAAATAATTGTTACCAGTCAAGGGGTTCATGACCATATTTCAGAAAGATTGAATGATTTATCGAATCGAATTTTCAAGAATTACACCTACCACGATTGTGATTCTTTGCGCAAATCGTTGGAGTTCATACGACATGTTATTGACTTTTGGTTTAAAATTGGCTAATATAGATATACAAAGAAAAATCACTTCGGTGGTTTTGCGAGGGGGCATCGTCAGATGTCGCCTTATTTTTGTTAGTGCAAAGTTCTTACTTACATTAATTTAGACAGCCAATGATTCAAAACCCCATGCCAATATATTACGGCATGGGGTTTTACAATCCACTGCTTTGTTAAACCGGACTCTCTGTTTCAGATATCCTTTGGCTAAGCGGATACATCAGTGTAGTTGGTCAGATATCTAAATTGGTAAACTATCTAGCCTTGCTCTTTTTTTGTGGCAGTTGCTCCGCCACGCCCTAGCTGTGCCTATTGTTTATCGGGCCACGCTTCACGAAGCTTTGCCGCCCCGTGGCAAATTCTCCACACTTCCGGCCACCAAGGCCAGTACTTTGGTATTGACCGCTTCGGATTTTTCCCGCTGGGACATGGCTTCGTATACCTTGAAAAAATGGGCCCGGTCGGCAGTGGTGTTTTCTGATTCGCACAGACGGCGAACACCGCCCAGCCGTCCGATGGCCTGGCCAATGGCCGGATGGCTCCAGGCGGCGGCTTTGTACGGGTCCATTTTGCGGCAGACTTCCTCCCAGGCCAGATCCGCCGGCGGCAGTCCTTGCGCGGTCGGGCGCAGGCTGTCAATGGCCTCGCGGATTTCCGAGACGGTCGGCCAAAATTTGGCGGTGATCAAAATTTTCAGCATCGCCTGTTCGGCGACGGAGTAGGAGACATCCGCCAATAGTTTGCCCCACAGGCTGGCGGTGACGTCCAACCGTAAATCCTTGTTTTGCATCCCCGGCCAGTTGGACAGGGCCAAGGCTACCAGTTTGCCCGCTTCTTGTTTGGTCATTTGCTCACTCTCCTTGGTTTTCCTCCATAAATTTCAGCAGGGAACCCAGCGCGGTATTGCGTTGTCCCGCCCCGCTGACGCTGCCGCCTGTTTTACCGCTGGCGGCTTTTTTCTGCCCGGACCGGAGCAGCCATTTGAAAGAACGGCGCAGGCGGATGCTCTGCCCGGCGGATTTCCGGGTCATCGTGATGTACCCGGCAGTTTCCAGCCGTTTCAAATGTTCGCCGCTGGTACGCTCCGACAGGCCCAATTCGGCGGCGATGTGCCGGGCGGTGATGGGCCGGCCATATAGAACAATGCCCCAGCGTTCGCCATGGCGCAATTCTTCGCTGGTGGTCCGGTCGATCAGCCAAAGAAATACCCAGATCGCCGCGCCAATGGCGCTGACGTGTTTTGCGCAAAGCAAGCCTGAACTTACCGGAAATGATATTTTTTCAATTCAGACCGCCCTCCTTTTTCCTTCCCATCCCGCTGACGGCTCCTGTCCTTGTACTGTTTTATCTATTGTATATGTATTGTAGGGACCCCGCCGCCCCAGACGCACCAAGGGGCGACGGTCGCAGGGATCGCGGATTTCTTCCGATCTGATCGCGGATTTCTGCGGATCAGGTCGCGGATTTCTTCCAGTCTGATCGCGGATTTTTTCGGATCAGTGGACAATTCCCGTTTAGCGGACGAACCCGCCTTCCATTTGCTCCACTAATTGGGCCAGGTCTTTTATTTCTTTGAGCCACAGGCATTTTTCCGGCCCGGGCCAATACTCCGATTTTTGGATGATAATTTTCACGGCGGCCATCACCGCTTCCCGCCGCTCGAATTTCCGCTGGGCTTTTTTGGCCTGCTCCCAGTATTGCGGAATGATTTCCTGCTGATAGATCCGGACTTGCGCCGTGCTCACCGCCAATAATTCCTCGGCGTCCTGCAGCCGTTCGGTCACGGCCTCCAGATGGGCCAGCAGAACATCCGCTTCGATGTTCATGCCGCATCCGGTTGGCGTTTCGGTTTGCTGTTCGTTCATTTGATCGGCCCCTTTCTTTCGGTTATAATATCAGTGAAGGTTTTTGAACAGGACCTTTGCCGGACGTTGCCGCGTCCGGCCTTTTTTATTGCGTTCACTATTGCGGTCACAGCCACACCACAAACGCAGCGTACAGGGCCGCCGCCAAAACCACAATGCAGGCTTCGTACAGCGAAGCCCCCTTTTTTTGTCTTTGCAGCCGGTTCGCTACTCGCATGCGCTCACCGCCCGGGCCGGCACTTCATGGCGTTTGATATACTCTTCCAGCGCCCATTTGGGGATGACCTTCCTGCCGTGAAGCTGGCTGTAAGTGATGTTGCCCTGTTTCATTTCCTCGTAGAGCAGCCAGGAGCTGACGCCCACCGCCAGGGCGGCCTCGGCCACGCTAAAGCCCAGCCGGCCGGATAAATCAATCACCTTTTTCGGTTTTTGCTGCGGTACTTTCTTGCCGCAGGACTGGCAGAATTTCATTTCCGGCGCCAACGCGCCGCCGCATTTGGTGCATTTCATTTTCTTGTCCCCCTCTTTTTTTAGCTGGCGGCCTTTTCGGCGGCCAGTGATTTTTCTTCCAGGTCCGCCAGGGTCATGCCGAGAACGCCGAGGATTTGCGACAGGCGCTGATCGCTCAGCCCCCGCTTGCCCAGTTCAATCTGGGAATAGGTCCCGGCGCTGACGCCGAGTTTCACCGCGACATACCCGGCTTTGAGGCCGCGATTTTCCCGCTCCCTTTTGATCACGGAGCCATATTTGTTTTTCATCAGTTCACCTTCTTTCTCCCTTTAGGATAAGAATTATTGCGTTTCGCAATTTAAATTTTATCACATTGCGATAAGAAGTTCAATACAGGATTACGCGAAACGCAATAGATTTTTTTCGCATATTGCGGTATGATATTCTCAGAAGGAGTGTGGAGAACGATGGTACTGGCTGAAAGATTACGGGCCGCCCGCTTAAAAAGAGGGTTATCGCAGAAAGAAGCCGCTGAAATGCTGAATATGAAGCAACCGACGTTATCAGGCTATGAGATCGGTCATCGTACCCCAGACCCGGAAACATTGGCGCGTCTGGCGATGCTCTACGAATGCACAACGGATTATTTCCTGGACGTCCCCCAGCGAATTGGTGAAGCCTATTCGCCCGGTGAACCGTTTCCAGTGCCGATTGTCGGCGTGGTGCGGGCCGGGTTCGGCAGTCCCGTGCTGGAGGATTTCGACGGTTACAAGGCGGTGGACATGCAGTTTACAAAGATTTGCACCCGTGAGAATTTGTTTTGGCTGCGCGTGAAGGGCGACAGTATGACTGGCGACCATATCTGCAACGGGGATTTGGTCCTGGTCTGCCGTCAGGAAGACGTGGACAGCGGCAGTATTGCCATTGTCGCCATCGACGGCGAGGAAGGCACCGTGAAACGGATCATCAAAAAAGACGACCGCATTATTTTGCAGCCGTCCAATCCCTTGTTTATGCCGGAAGTCTATGTGGGAGAAGAAATGGTTCACGTCAAAATCATTGGCCGCGTTTTAGAAGCGCGGCGGGATTTCACCAAACAGTAAAGCCTGTATGGCGGCAGGCATTTTTAAAGCGGCAGGCATTTTAAAAAGGGGTGATGCAGATGCGCGGCAGCGTGCAGAAGAAGGGCAACGCCTATTACATTGTGTTCGATCAGGGCCGCGATGCGGAAACCGGCAAGCGAAAGCAAAAGTGGATTAAGACCGGGGCCACAAAGAAAAAAGAGGCGGAGGCCGTGCTGGCGGACATGACCAAGGAAATTCACACCGGAACGTATGAGGAACCGACCAAATTGACAACGGCGGAATATCTGACCAAGTGGCTCAAAGACTATGCCTTAAACAAGGTGCGAAGCTCCACCTACACCAGCTACCAATGGTCTGTGGAGCAGCATTTGGTTCCGGAACTGGGCGCGGTCCCGCTGGCGCAGTTAAGGCCGTTGCACATCGAAGAATTTCTGAACAAGAAAATGGGTTCCCATTTATCCACCACCTCGGTGCGCTATCTTTATTCCGTGCTGAATCTCTCCCTGGGTCAGGCCATGAAATGGCAAATGCTCAAAACCAACCCCTGCCAATACATTGAACCACCCCGCAAAGAAAAGTACCATGCCCAGGTCTTCACCGCCGAGCAGCTCATTCGCCTGCAGGAAATCACCGCGGATACGCTCGTCCACCTTCCCGTATTGCTGGCCGCCACCTGCGGTTTGCGGCGCGGCGAAGTCTGCGGCCTGCGGTGGCAGGACACCGATCTGGAACAGGGGCGGCTGATGATCCGCCACTCACTGGACTGGGAAGACAGCAAACTGGTACTATTGCCGGTAAAAACCGCCAACAGCCAGCGTCTGGTGAAGCTGCCGCAGGTGGCGCTGTCCGCCTTGAAAGCGGAAAAGCGCCGCCAGGCGGAAGACAAGCTGCGGGCCGGCGGCCTCTACCAGGACAAAGGCTTTGTCTGGGCCTGGGATGACGGCCGTCCCCATGATCCGGATTACCTTTATAAAAAATACCGGGCGGCCATCACGCAATACAATGCCTCCATCGAGGCCGACGAAAACAAAACCGATGAACAAAAAGCCGTTGCAAAACTGCCGGTGATCCGGTTTCATGACCTGCGCCACAGCCACGCAACCTATCTATTAATGATGAAAGTCCCGGCCAAAGTCATTTCCGAACGTCTGGGCCATTCCTCCATCAACATCACCCAGGATATTTATTCCCATGTGCTGCCGGAAATGCAGGACGAAGCCGCCAACGAAATTGACAAGCTCCTGGAAAAAGAAAAAGTTCTCTGCAAAAAATGCAAAGAACCGTTGCCCTCCACCGTGAATTTTTGCCCCAACTGCGGAAAAAAAGTGCCCGCTCCGAAGCAGAATAATGCCTGATCGGGCGGGGCTGTGTACGTCTTGTTAGAAGAATGTTAGAAGATAAACAAAAAGAGCCTACAGCAATATGCCGTAAACCCTTGATTTCCTTGGTGGAGACGAGGGGAATCGAACCCCTGACCTCTTGAATGCGAACCAAGCGCTCTCCCATCTGAGCTACGCCCCCACGAAACACGTATGTCACTGTCCTGATATATTATATTACAGGCATTTCATTTAATCAAGCATTTCCATCGTTCTTCATCGTTGTTAACGATGTTTTCTTTCAGCTTGCCTGCCACCTTCTTTAGTAGTATTATAAAGAGTGATGTGATTGACTTCCAGAAAAATGCCGATTCCCGACTCTTTTTATTATCAAGGAGGAAACTGTCATGAAGTGTCCGAAGAGGATTTTACAATTGTTAGTCGTACCTTTAACAATGCTTTTTTTGTGTTCCGGCCCGGTACTGGCCGCCACTTCGCCGAAAGATCCGGCGTTGGCTCCCACACCGCCTAGACCGGCGACCGTTTACCCCATTGATATGTTAAGCCCTGTCGCGCAAATTGACTGGTACACCGGAACTCTTAATGTAATCGGCATTGCCGCGCCGCCTTCCCAGACAATATCTCCCACCGTGACCGCCAGTCCGGCGGCCATGAATATTTTGACCCGGTTTGCCGCCATTGAGGATGGCCGCCGCAACCTGATCAAAGCCATTATGGCCATCCCCGTCACGGCGAATGCCACCTTGGCCAGCCTGCCGAATCCGGAGTTGTCGCTGGAACAGGCCACGGAGATTGCCACCCATTACAAAGTGGCCGATGAGAAACCGTTGAAGGACTCGCAGTATCAGGTGGTCCTACAGATCAGTCTTACCGGTAAGACCGGTGCCGCAGCCGTTTTAGTGAATGCCATCAAGCCGGCAAAAACCGTAGAATTCCCTGATTCCACTATTTTGTCATCATTTTCGCCGGCAATGACAGATACTAAAGTTCCCGTCAATAGCGAACCGGTTCCCGTAACGCCGGTTGCCGTCAAGCCCGCAAAAACAGTGGCCGCTCCGACAGACACTACAGTGCCTCCGGCGAAGGCCGTCATCGACCCCAGTATTCCCACCGGACTGATTCTGGAACTGAAAGACGCTTCATTAAAGCGCACTTTCTGCCCCAGTATTTATGATGAAAATGGCCGTCTGATTTACGGCGCTCTCTATATAACCCCCGACAACGCTATTACTTATGGCTATGTCCAGTATCTTCCGACACCCGAAGATATCCGGATAGCACAAAAAATATTATCCCGGGTGGGTGTCAATCCGGTGACAGTGGCCGCCAGCGGCCTGCGGGACAATGACACCGCCATCGTGATTTCCACTGCAGATGCCGAACAGATTTTGGCCTGGCAAAGCGCCTACCACTTACTGGACAAATGTCCGGTGATCATTCGGCAACCACAGTCCGGCGAATCCGTTGCTTCCTTTATCACTCCCAAATCCGCCAAAGATAAAACCAAAGATAAGAAAAAGAAAAAACCGGCCAAACAACCCACCGATTCCGAATAAACATTCACCCCCCGTCAGCATTGTTTTTGCTGGCGGGGGGTTCTTTTTTCCAATGACAAGCGCCTCCGATGGAGTAGATTCATATCCAGGAAATTGTACACTTAAACCGCGTCGGGAGGAGTACGGACAAAATGCGGCATTTCCGCGGGAATTTCCACAGACCATTCCACATAACCGGCATAAATGCCTTCCTGGTACCAGGGTGACTGGTAAATTAATTTTTTGATGCCATTCTTTTCAATGGTGTACGCATTGGACACGCGCTTGCCCATCATCTCCGCCAGTTTGCTGCGAGCCGGTTCCGGGTGGATATCCAGCAGATTTTTACCGATCAGTTTTTTTCCGCCGTATTTTTCAAAGTTTTTGCAGGCCCGGTCATTCATTTCAACGATAATTCCCTCGTCGTTGCTGACCGTAATGGCGGCGGGAAATTCTTTGATCCATTCGCCGATATTCATGATATATCGTCTCCCTTCAATGGTCTTTCTTTAAAGTTTCTGTACCGAGCGAAAAATTCCTGTCGAATCGTCAAATTCCCGTTCATCACTTTCGCCATACCACTTGTCCCTTTTTAATCACCGTTTCGACGACGCTGATGCCGGTGCGATAGGTTAAATAGCGATAAGAGGGGGCTTCCAGAATCAGAATATCCGCCTGTTTTCCCGTTTCCAGGCTACCGATCCGGTCCGCCCGCCCCACCGCCGCGGCCGCGTTGGCAGTCAAAGCCGTCACCGCCGCGGCCGCTGTGAATCCCAGTTGCAGCACCGCCAGTGCCAGCAACAGCGGCAACGAGCCGCTGTTGCACTCAGGGCCAAAATCCGTGGACAAAGCTACGGTCAATCCCCGTTCGATCAAATCCCGCGGGTACAGCCGGTTGCGGTTAAAGGCAGTCAAAGGCAGCAACACGGCGGGGACGCCGGTTTCACTCAGCCGCCGCAGACCGTATTCCGTGGCGCAGAACAGATGATCAGCGGAAACGGCGCCTAATTCTGCCGCCAATTCGGCGCCGCCTTGCCAGCCCGTGCCATCCGCATGAATTTTCAGCCTCAGTCCGTATTTTTTGGCTGCCAGCAACAACGTCCGGGCAGCTTCCACACTAAACGAACCGGGTTCACAGGTCACTGCGCAAAATTCTGCCATTTCCCCCACCGCCACCAACGGCAACACTTCTTCCGTCACATAGGCTATGTATTCGTCATGGCTGCCCCGGTATCGCGGCGGCAACGCCTGCACGCCGAAAAATACCGGTACGATTTCCAGGGGATGGGCTTCGTTGAGCTCACGAATCACTTCCAACTGGCGAAGCTCGGTATCCAGGTCCAGCCCAAAACCGCTGTTTCCCGCCACGGTTGTCACCCCCATGGATAATAGGGCATCCAGCCGTGGCCGGGCCAACGCTTTCAGTTGGTCGTTGTCCGCCTGCCGGGTCGCCAACACCGTCCGTTCCAGTCCGCCGCCCTGACGCTGAATTTCCATTTCCGTGGCGCCCTGCAGACGCAGAAAAAAATCCTCCACCCGGTCACCGGCGAATATCGGCTGAGTATGCGCGTCAATAAAGCCGGGCAGCACGCACTTGCCTTCCGCGTCGATCACCCGGCAGCCTTCTTCCTGAATCCGGTCCAATAAATCTGCAGTGCTTCCCACCTCCTGGATTACGCCACCCCGGATAAACACGGCTCCCTGTTCTATGATCCCCAGTTCATCCATATCCCGGCCCTTCTTTACCCCGCCCCGGCAGGTGACCAGTTCCGCGGCGTTGATAATAATCAGTATATCCCCGTCATCATAATTACCGGCAAACCCCATCCTCATTCCTCCTTCGGAGCGTACTTACCCCTATATTATACCGTTCCCTTCCATTACTGGCAGACTTTTTTACGGGATTTTAGTCCTATCTTTTATGCAAATGGCGGGGGTTTGTTGCAAAATAATCGCGCAGTAACAGGATTCCCACTATATTATCCGTTTAGCGTTGTCGGATTCATTCCCCGGATTAGCAGGATACCCGAACAAGAATCGCGAATTATTATGCACTTGACCAATTTTCGAAAAACGTTGGCAGCCACTTACACTCCTTGCTTTATTTGCCGCTTTTGCACCACGGCATCGGAGGAATCACACCATGCTCAACATATATAATGAAACTCTGACGCTGGATCACATTTATCCCGGCATGATTCTCGGCGCTCCAGTCGTCATTCACGGACAATTCTATCTCCACAGCGGCACGGAACTGACCCCTGCTTTGCTGGACCGCCTGCGTGATTTGGGCTTTGATCGTCTGACTATTCGCCGGGGTATCCAACTGCACAAGCGCACTGAGCTCACCGTGGAAGAAAAAAAATTCGTCAACACCTACCAGGATACCGTCGGCAAATTGCATCAGGCGTTTGATAATGTTCGTTTTTTCAAGGAACTGCCGTTGCAACGGATGGAAGAGCTGGCTGGTGAATCGATCGATCAGTTTGTGGAGCAGCCCAATGTCATCAATCACCTGCAATTGGTTCGCCACCAGGACGAGTATACGTTTCAGCATTCCATCAATGTATCCATTATTGCCGGCATTATCGCTAAGTGGATGGGTTTCAAAGGCGCCGAACTGCGTCAGGTGGTGCTGACCGGTTTGCTGCATGATATCGGTAAAACTCAGGTTCCGTTGGAAATTCTGAACAAACCGGGCAAACTGACCCCGCAGGAAATGGCTATTATGAAGCGCCACACAGCCTTTGGTTACGACTTGCTGAAAAAAGCCGAGGTGGCGCCCCATGTCTTTCTGGGTGCCCTGCAGCATCACGAGCGGAATGACGGCACCGGTTATCCGTTGCGGGTATCCCATGAAAACATTCATGAATACGCCCGGATCACCGCCGTAGCCGACCTTTATGACGCTATGACTTCTAACCGGGTATATCAGAAAAAACGCACGCCGTTTGTGGTCATCGAAACCCTGGCCCGCGAAATGTTTTCCGCACTGGATCCCACTATTTGCCTGGCCTTTCTGGATAACATCCGCAGTTACCTGATGGGGGGCACGGTCGTCTTAAGCAACGGTCAGGAAGGCGAGATCGTTTATCTGGATAATTTTGCCCTGTCCCGTATTGTCGTCGCGATCACAGATGGCACCTTCATCCGTCTGGATGAGCGCAAGGATTTGAAAGTTGTTGATTTTTACAATTTCTGATATGCAATATGTTATAATGAAAAGTGAATGAACCCTACAGAGGTCCTAAAAATCTGAAGGAGGTATGCACGTGACCACTCATCCGTTGACAACCAGTCAGATTGAAGAATTGCTCGGTACTGATGCCAAGCCACTCCTGGACTTCCAGTCTCCAAAGGTTTCCCGTTCCACTCTCACCCTGCCCGGCCCCAACTTTGTCGACCGGGTTTTTCTTGATTCCGACCGCAATAACCGGGTGATCAGCAGCCTGGCTTGGCTTTACGCCGCCGGCCGTCTGGAAAATACCGGTTATTTGTCCATCCTGCCGGTGGATCAGGGAATCGAACATTCCGCCGGCGCCTCGTTCGCCAAAAACCCAATGTTTTTTGATCCGGAAAACATCGTAAAACTGGCTCTGGAAGCCGGCTGCAACGCCGTGGCCTCCACGCTGGGCGTTCTCAGCCTCGTTTCCCGCCGTTACGCGCACAGAATTCCCTTTATCGTCAAACTCAACCATAATGAATTACTGACTTACCCCAATAAGTTCGACCAAATCCTGTTCGCCTCGGTGGATCAGGCCTACAATATGGGCGCCGCCGGCATTGGCGCCACCATCTATTTTGGTTCCCCCGAGTCAGGCCGTCAGCTGGTGGAGATCAGCCAAGCCTTTGATCTGGCCCATTCCCGGGGTATGTTCACCGTCCTTTGGTGTTACCTGCGCAATCCGGCGTTCAAAAAGGATAAGGATTACCATGAATCCGCCGATTTGAGCGGCCAGGCCAATCATTTGGGAGTCACCATCGCCGCCGACATCATCAAGCAAAAGCTGCCGGTGAATACCGGTGGCTACAAAGCGTTGAATATGGGCGACAGTTCCTACGGAAAATTCGACGAACGGATTTACACCGACCTGATGTCCGAGCATCCCATTGACCTGACCCGCTATCAGGTGGTCAACAATTACATGGGTAAAATCGGCCTGATCAATTCCGGCGGCGCTTCCGGCAAAAACGACATCGCCGATGCCGTGAAAACAGCTGTCATTAATAAACGGGCCGGCGGTTCCGGCCTGATCGCCGGACGCAAAGCCTTCCAGAAACCGTTTGCCGACGGCGTAAAAATCATTAACTCTATTCAGGACGTGTATTTGAATCCAGATATCACCATCGCGTAAGCAACCTTCTAAGCATTGTAAATCCTGCATTTTCAAATATCCAAAGCCGGACCGCCGTGTACGCAACAACACGACGGTCCGGCTTTTCGCTGATGCCGGTTCTTTTAAGCAAAACCCGGCGGTTAACCGCCGGCCAGCGACCCGTGCCGCCGTGGTACCGGCAGCACCTGACCATGGCGAAATGCATATAAATAGCATTCCTTCACAGGTTGTCCCATAATGCGTTCTACGGCCTCAGCGTACAAGGTTAACTGAACAGCATATTTTTCCGTCAACCCCTCCAGCGATTGGTCGGTTTTATAATCCAGTAGCACTAAGCCATCCTCTTCAGCAAACAATGCATCCACCACGCCCTGCACAAAAACCTGCTCGCCACAGCCTTGCAGTTCCGGGTAAAAATTTTCCGCTCCCAGCATCAGGCTAAACGGCAATTCCCGCCAAGCCTGCGACGAAGCCAGCAGGCGCCGCCCCAGCGGTGCGTCAAAAAACAAGGCTACGGAGGCCGTATCGATGGCCGCCACCTGTTCCGGCGTCAGCTTGTCTGCCGCCACCATTTCTTCCATTTGGCGCTGCAGTCCCGCCGTTGACAATTCTCCGTTTAAATCCGCGTACTGCATCATGGCATGCACCGCCACACCGTACTCCACCGCTGACAGCCGGGAAGAACGCTGCACAAAGCGGGGCCGGGTCAATACCGGTGCTGCCGGTTCGGCGTGCAATAATTCCGCCTCGCCGGTCCTTTCCCACAAATCCAGCCGCCGCTTAATCTCCGATACCGCCAGCTTGGCCGGTTTGCCGGCAGCGTTGCCGCAGGGATACTGCCAGCCCAGCACCGCATCCACCGCGGCAATATCCCCTGCGGCAGCGACCGGCGCTAATGCCGACAGTTGTTCCAGCCCGGCCAGTGTCGCGGTCTCCATCACAGCCGGGGTGATTTCAGCCGCCGGCCAGACCTGCGTCTGCCAGCGGGAAGGATGCTCCGCGGCCGCCCCCGCCACCGGCGTATCACAGTCACCATACATGCGAAACGCCTCGCCGCCGGGATGGCGGGCCACCGCCGGCGCCAGCCAGTCCAGATAGCTGCGGGCCTTAGCCACCAACGACACCGGCAGCGGTAAGTCCGGCGCGCCCACCTCCCGGCCCCAGCCTTCACATTTTTTGGCCAGTTCACTGCCGGAACCCACCAGAATCAGTTTTTCCCGGGCCCGGGTAAACGCCACATATAAGATCCGCAGTTCTTCCGCCCGGGTCTCCATTTCCAGCCGGTGGGCAATGGCCCGCCGGGCCGGCGTCGGATAGCGGAAACGCAGTTCCGGCATCGTAACATAAGGCCCTGCTCCCAGCTCCTTGTGGCACAGCAGCAGGCTCCGGGTATCCTGAAAGTTGATCTGTTTGCCCAGGTCCGCCACAAAGACCACCGGAAATTCCAAACCCTTGCTTTTATGAATGCTCATCACCCGGACCACATCTTCCCCTTCGCCCAGCGCCCGGGCCACCGCCAGATCCGATCCTTTTTCCTGCATTTTTTCCACAAAGCGCAAAAAACGGAACAGCCCCCGGAAGTTGGTGGCCTCATACTGCCGCGCCCGGTCATACAGCGCTCGCAGATTGGCCTGGCGCAAGCCGCCGCCGGGCATGCCTCCCACATATTCATAATAGCCGGTATCCCGGAAAATTTGCCAGATCAGTTCCGCCACACTACGGCTGCGGGCCAAATCCCGCCAGTCGGACAAATGACGGAGAAAGGTTTCCAGACGGGAATATTCCGGTGATTCTTTCATTGTCTCCGGGGCCAGCGCGGCCTGGACCGCGTCCCACAACGCTCCGGCCCGGTTACCCAGCCGCAGTTGGGCCAACTGCTGGCTGTCCAGTCCGGCCAGCGGCGAACGCAATACGGCAGCCAGCGGAATATCCTGGCGGGGATTGTCGATGACGCTCATTAACGCCAGCATCACTCCTACTTCCGTTTCCTGAAAGTAACCGCTCTCCACTTCCGCGTAACAGGGAATTCCCCCCTGGCGCAAAGCATCCACCAATAGTTGTGCTTTGCCCCGGACGGTGCGCAGCAGAACCACAATGTCCCGGCAGATCAATGGCCGGTAGGAACGGCTGTCTTTGTCAAAAACCTGCTGATTACCCGCTAATAGTTCCTGTATCCGCCGAGTAATCAGCCCTACTTCCAGTTCAAATCCGGTCAGTTCCTCCTGCACTGCCAGTTCGGCCGTATTGCCGCTGACCGTTTCTTCCTCCGCCGCCGCAACTTCACCGTCTTCGCCGCGTTCTTCCGTCAGCGTCGCCGTCCGGTCTATCAGATGAAACTCCACCGGTTCCTCCAGCGTCGGCTGTTCGCTGGCCGGATAATCCGGCCCGGGATTCAGCTGTTCCGCTTCACCGTAATCCAGCTCCGCCGCCTGTTGGCTCATCAGTTGGGCGAACAGAAAGTTCACCGCCGCCAAAATCCCGGGACGGCTGCGGAAATTTTGACTGAGGTCAATACGCCGCTGCCGCTGCCCATCCGTCACCGGAAACGTATGATATTTTTCCAGAAACAGCGCCGGCTCCGCCAACCGGAAACGGTAAATGCTCTGCTTCACGTCACCCACCATAAACAGATTGGGCTGCTCCGGGTCCGCCACCAGCTGCAGAATTTCTTCCTGCACCCGGTTGGTATCCTGATATTCATCCACCATGATTTCCGCAAACCGCTGCCGCAACTCCCGGGCGGCCGCCGATGGCGCCGCCGCGTCCGGCGTAGAACCCGGTTCCCGTAGCACTGCCAGACAAAAATGTTCCAGATCATTAAAATCCACCAGGCCTTTGGCTCGTTTAGCGGCGGTATACGCAACGGCAAACCGCTGTGTCAGCGCCGCCAGCGCCGCCACCACCGGCGCCGACTGGCGCAAATCATCGGCCAGCTCGGCATCACTGCGGTCAAAATAATCCGTTTGCAATCGCTTCACCCGGGCTTTCACCCGGTTGCGGCCTTCTTGAAACCGTTTTTTGACGGCATCCGCCACTTCCTTACCCACACTGGCAATACGCGAAAATACGTGGTTATCCAGCGCCTGCCGCAATTCCTGCCAGGAATGATCCGCCGCCCGCCGCAACTCAGCCAGCACCTGCAAATCTTCCGCGAAAGTCTGATTATAAGCGGCCGGATTGCCCGGGCGCACCGCCTCCCGGCTTAAGTTCTCCAGTTCCCTTACCGACTGGTCCAGCTCCAGTTTGATGCGATCCAACAGGATTTGCGCCCAAACGGTGGCGGAGAACTCCGTCGCCGCCGGTATCGCCAGCGGGTTCGCCAGGCCGGCCAGCCAGTAATGGGGCCAGGGATGGCTGCAGGAGAAGGCATAGAGGCGCAGCACCAGCTCCCGCAGTTCGCCGTCCCCGGCTTCGCCGCCGTAGTGATCCACCAACTGCAAAAACTCCGGATCGCCATTTTCATAATCCTTTTCCAGCACCCGATCCAGGGCATCGCTCTGCAGCAGGTCTGTTTCCGCCTGGGCCGCCACCCGGAAAGCCGGGTCCAGAGCCAAACCATCGGCGCTTTCCAGGCGATAAAAATATTGACGGATCACACTCTGGCAAAACGCATGCAACGTGGAAATAGCCGCCGCATTTAAGAGTACTTGCTGCCGTTCCACATGGCGGCGGGTATCCGGATCGCTCACAGACCCATCCCGCAAAGCGGCGGCCAAGGCTTCGCCGATCCGATGCCGCATCTCAGCGGCGGCGGCGTTGGTAAACGTCACCACCAGCAGCCGGTCCACGCTCAGCCGTTCCGCCGGGTTCAGAATCCGGCGGATAATTCGTTCCACCAGCACCGATGTTTTGCCGGAACCGGCCGCTGCCGCCACCAGCAAGGTCTGCCCCCGGGCGTCAATGGCCGCTTGTTGTTGATCTGAACACTTCATTCTTTCTCACCTCCCGGTATCTCAAAGGACTGCCGCAGCTGCTGCAATATCCTTTCCTCATCCGGCTTCGTTAAAAAGCGATAATTATTTTCCGGCAAATAACGGTCAAACTGGCAAACCGTACGGTAAACGCAGTAGCCGCAGGGAATTCGTTTTTCCAGGCAGCTGGGGGCAATGGCAATGGTACCCGCCATCATTTCGTCACCCACCGCCGGCAGTTCCCGGGCCACATGATCGAGCAGCAGAGAAAATTCTTCCCCGGTCTTTAACTGCGGCCAGCAGGACTTGTGAAAGCCGTCTTTGGTAAACGCCACCTTCAGGAATTCCGACCAGCCTTCCATGGACTCATCCAGCATCCGGACCACTTCCGGTTCCGCCAATATCCAGCCGTTCAGCTTCAACCGGCTGTTGATCTGCTGCAGCACCTTCGCCGGCGGCAGCCAGGAACTGCCGGTAATCACCGGATTCTTCAGAAAAAAATACAGCAGCGCCGCCGGCTGGTAATCGCCGCTGGCCCGAACCGCCAGCATATAGGTCAATAACTGCAAACGCAGGCCATGATAGACTTCCGCCAGATCCAAACCGGCGTTGCCTGATTTATAATCCAGCACCGCAATTAATTTCTGTCCGTCTTTTTCCGCCCCGTCCAAACGGTCAATCTGACCCACCACTTCCAATTCGGTTCCGGACGCCAGCAAAAAGCAGAGCGGCGGCAACGGAGCTGCGCCCCGGCCAAAAGATAATTCCAGCGCCAACGGTTTGAACCGGCTCACCCGGGCCATCTCCGCCAGGCGTCCGCAGGCGCGAATCGCCCGCAGCCGCAGCCGTTCCAGCAAATGTTCATACTGGCGGGAACTGAGCAAAATTTCATTCTGCAGCCGTGGCGCCAACTCCATAACTGTTTTGCCCACCCTTGCCGCCACTTCCTCCGGTGGCAGAGAACCCCAGTCACGCCCTTCCGCCTGCAGTTGCTCACCAAATTCTTTTAGCACCGCATGCAAAAACTGACCCAGGTCCGGATCACTGAGCCGGTGAACCGGCCGTTCCTTCAGTCCCAGACCATACTGGGCAAAATGCCGGAACGGACAGGCGCGAAAACTTTCAAACCGGGTTACGCTGCCCCGCAGCCGGTTTTGTGAACAATACAAGGCTGCCGGCAGACCACTCGGCAGTGGCGGTGCTTCATTCCGGTGAAAAAATCCGGACAGCGCGGTTTGCAAACCGCTTTTCTGTTCCTGGCGGGAGGCCGCCCAGTTATAAACCGCCCACCATTCTGTGTCCAGCACTCCCGTCTGGCGATATTGGCGCAGCGCCGCATTCAGTACCGCCAGCGTGGGCCGGGGACGGCTCAGATACTCTCCCGCCCGCCCTGACGGCGGTTCCAGCGGCAACGTCTTTAGCGGCACGCCGCTCAGTTCCCGCAATCGTTTCATCAACGGCGACGGCGTCAATCCCTTGCCGTCCGCGTCGGCCAGCGGACAGCTGATCCAAAGCTGGCGGCCGGCCCGGCTCAAAGCCGTATACACCAAAAATTGCTCGGCAAAAGTATCGTCCGCCGCGCCGCCAGCCAGTTCCACGCCGCAACCGGCCAGACGTTCGCGGTCGCCGTCGCTGAGCAGGCCCTCCTGCCCCCGGCGCATCGGCAGACAGCCATCGTTGGCCCCCGGTACAAATACGGCTTCCACCCGCAACAAGCGACTGTGTTCCAATAATCCCACCGTCACATAATCCAGCCCCGGCGGAATCAGACTCAATGTCAGACCATCCAGGCCTTCGCCGATCAGCTCGGCAAATTCCGCCAATGGCATCGTTTCTTCGGCAAAAGTTTCCACCAACTGGTCCAACAGCTCCATAACTTCCCGCCAGATCTGACGATGCTCCCGGGCCGGTTCCAGCTCCCCGGCCTGCTCTTTGGCCGCGGCCCATTCCTCCAGCCGCCCGGGAACGTCCATCTCCAGCAAAAACTGATATACCGCCTGCCCGTACACCGCTGCATTCGCCGGTTCCGTTTTATCCGGTTTCAGCGCCGCGGCCAACGCGGCCAGCGGTGACACGGTCCGCTGACGCAATTCGTTCATCTGCGCTAGCGTTTCTTCCGCTTCCTGATCCGTTTCCACGTCATCCGCCAACGAGAAACGCCGGCGAAACGTCCACGGCTCCGGCCGGGTCCAGCGGCTGCCCCGGATGCCAAATTCCAGACAATAATTTTCTAGAATATCGACTTCATCCCGTTTTAGGCCGCACAGATCGGTTTTCAGACAGCGAAATACCGGCTCATAATTCCAGTTTTCCACCACCACTTCCAATGCCGATCGCAGCAATTCCGCCAGCGGGTGTCGATTCGCCGGCCGGCTGCCGTCGCTGAATACCGGGATGTCGTGATCGGCCAGTACGCCGGCCATCAGTTCCCCGTAAGTTTCTCCATCCCGCAAAAGCACCGCCATCTCCCGCCAGCGCAGCCCCTCTTCCCGGCTGAGGCGGATCATTTCCCGGGCTATTGCTTCGGCTTCCGCCCGCCGATTAGCGGCTTCCGCCACCACTAACCCCTGACACTCGCCAGACCATGACGAAAAACGCGGAGAAAAAAAATGCCCCTCCACATGGTGTAAGAG
>DATMYQ010000378.1:0-4001 GCA_035560935.1 Patescibacteria group bacterium
GTTATAATAGAACATTTTTAAATTCGCAAGGAGTTGCTGAAAATTAACCAGCACTTCTTTTTTCCAGTAGCCCCTGTTGACCATCCTGGTAAAATTTGATACGGTTGAAAAAACAAAACTGTTTCCGGGCATTGCGGCGCCGCCCTCCCCGTACAGACAGCTTGCGCCAGATAAGGAGGTTGAACAATGAAGGACTTGTACACCATCGGTGAAATTGCCAAACTGTTTGGAATTTCCGTGCAGACATTGCGGAATTACTCCAATCTTAATCTCTTGAGGCCACAGCGGGTGGATGAAAATACCGGCTATCGTTATTATTCGTTTCAACAATTTCATTATATCGACAGGATCAAATACCTGCGCAAACTCGGACTTTCTTTGACGGAAATTGAGGAAATCATAGAAGACGGACAAACCGACAAATTGCTCTCCAGCCTGGAGCTGCAGAAGCAGCGTATGGCGGAAGAACTCAAAAAACTCCAGGAAACCTATGATGACATTTCCTGGTATATCCATTACTTTCAATATATTAACCAATACTCGTTCAACGACATTCCTTACGTACTCCAGTTGGAAAAACGCTATATCCTCTTTGTGGACCATCTGGAAACCGATACAGTGGAAAGCGTGGAAACCCGCCTGACCAAGCTGAAAAGCGTCAAAAATTTGGAGTTCCGCCGACAATACGGTTACATCGCCCACTTTGACGACCTCGTGCAAAAAAAGTTTACCCCCACCAAATATTTCATTTATCTAAAACACCGGCCGGACAACCCCGACGTTTTCTGCATGGAGCTTCCCGCCGGCGAATACCTGTGCTTTCGGGGTAAAATCCGTACGGATCAATGGGATCCCTCTATCTTCGCCGCCTATTTCCAGAAGCATCCCGCACCACCTTACATCATCGCCAATGAATATGAGGACAATCTGAAGGAATACCGTACCTGTCCGTATGAAATTCAGGCGTTGATCACAGAAAACAATAAACCGCCGGGAAAATAATCCCCGCCGCCATTGACTCTATGCCGCCTATAGACGCTAGAATGATATTAACTTCGCAGCCGTGATTTTTTCTTCATCCACGGCGGCAAGAATTCAGCCTATACCTATAGTTGAAAGGAGAATGGCGGCAGTGATTGAAAAAAAGAGCCATGACCGAAAATTTGATGACATGAATTTCAGCGAGGCGACGGAGCTACTCTACACGGGGAGTCCGATGGACGGCTGTACACTGACGCCCGAAGCGGCGCCGCTGTTCCTGACTACCGCCTTCACAATGGGGGACTTAGCGGATGTGCAAAACACTTACGACCAAAAAGGCTACACCTATATCCGCACCCGCAATCCTAACCGCCAGTCTTTGGCGGAAGCCATTTCCTTTCTGGAGAAAGGCCGCCACAGCCTGATTTTTTCTTCCGGCATGGGGGCCATTACCACCACGTATTTTTCCTTATTGAAGCACGGCGATCATTTCCTGGCCAACCAGAACATTTACGGGGAGACCTTCGACGCCATCAACTCCCTGCTGGTACAATTCGGCGTGGACGTAGAGTATGCCGACTTCACCAACCTGGACGCCGTTCGCCGATCTCTCCGGCCCAACACACGGATGCTGTATACGGAAGTGGTCAGCAACCCTACCGACCGCTTGGCGGACATCGAGTCATTGGCCGCCATCGCCCATTCCGACAAGGCGCTGCTGATGGTGGATAATACCTTCACCACCCCGGTGGCCATCAAACCGCTGACGCTGGGCGCGGACATCGTCATCAACAGTCTGACTAAATTCATCAATGGGCACAGCGACGCGCTCGCCGGCTCCATCACCCTCCAGTGCGAGAAATTGTTTCAGCAAATCCATACCATCCGCATGCTGACCGGGACTTCCGCCGCGCCACACAGCGCCTGGCTGGTGTCGCGCGGACTCTCCACCCTCGATTTGCGGGTAAAAAAGCAGATGAGCAGCGCCACGGCGCTGGCCCAGGCGCTGGAGGCCCATCCCGCCGTCCTCCGGGTCAACCACCCGTCGTTGAAGAGTCATCCGGAGCATGCGTTGGCCCGGCGCATGTTCCGTGACTTGGACAGCTGCACCGGCATGCTCAGTTTTGAAATGCCGAACGACAAAGAAAAAATCAATGCGTTTATGAACCGCCTGCACCTGGCGCATTACGCCCCTACGTTGGGCGGCGTACGGACCACCCTGTCCCATCCGCTTCACTCATCTCATCACCATGTGCCGCAGGAAGAACTGCATTTGATGGGAATTTCCTACGGACTGATGCGGGTTTCCGTCGGCGTGGAGGACGCGGCCGACCTCATCGCCGACTTCCATCAGGCGCTAAACGTATTTTTTTAGTGCGGCAGAGTCCTTTTCCCTGACAATAATGCTGCGAGGTGGAATCATGGCAGAGCTGGCAAACTGGATTGAAACCTTCATCACGGCAAAAGTCCGCCAGGATCGGGAAAGTTTCCGTTTTCGCGATCCCATCGTCGGTTTTGCCGCGGCGGACGACCCGCTGTACAGCCAACTGGACGAACGAATCGGAACACCTCAGTGTCATCCCCGGAGCATGCTGCCTACCGCCCGGACGGTGGTGGTGTACTTTCTCCCGTTTTCTCTGGAAATCATCCGGGCAATACAGTCGCAAAAAGTGATTGTACCGGAGTGGTCGGAGCAATACACCGCCGCCAACGATTTGTTGTCGCGGATCAGCGCTTCGTTGTCCGGCGCGCTGCGCCAAAAAGGCATTGCGGTGGCCGCCGGACCGCCGACCAACAATTACGATCCCATTGCGCTGACCGCCTGCTGGGCACACAAAGCCGCCGCCGTCATCGCCGGCATCGGCACGTTCGGGCTTCATCATCTGATCATTACCCCCGCCGGGACCGCCGGCCGCCTCAACAGTTTGGTGATGGACGCTGCCGTCCCGCTTACTCGCCGCCCCGCTCATTCCTACTGTCTGTTCGAATCACAGGGCAAGTGCAAAATCTGCGTAGAAAAATGCCCCAGTGGCGCGCTCACCGTGTCCGGCTTCGATCGGTTTCGCTGCAATGCCTATTTAGACGGCAAAAATGTCCATGACCTGCAGCAGGGCTGCAGCATGTGCAGCTCCGGACCCTGCGCCGCCCGGATTCCGCCGGGTCTGTCCGGAGAAAGACTTGCCGTCCCGCTCTCCTCGACTGATCACGCACAGGAGGATCTTCATGAGCCATTTCACCGACCACGCCCATGAACAGGCCCTGCAGGAAACCCTGCACTGGCTGGATGCGCCGCCCCAAACCCCGGCGCAGCAATATGAATATGCAGATTTCCAGCACCGCCTGAAAGACTATGTCGAAGCCGCCCGTCATTTCCGGCAGGCGGCGCAATCCGGCCACGTTCCTGCCCAGTACCGTTTCGCCATCTGCCTGCAGCAGGGGCTGGGCCTGCCGGCCGATCGGGCGGCGGCGGAACATTGGTTTCGACAGGCAGCGACGGCGGAAAAAGAAAACACGGATGCCGGCTCTCTTTACCGCCGTGCCATGTGCCTCACCTACGGCTGGGGCCAAGCAGTGGACGCAGAGGCGGGACACGCCGTCTTCTTGCAGCTCGGAGACTCGCATCCGGAAGCGCTGTACGAACTGGGAATCAGCTATCAGATTGGCCGGGGTTCTGTAACCGCTGACCGGAGCCAGGCGGCCCGTTACTTCCGGGCCGCCTACGACCGGCTGTGTGAAGAAGCGATCTTCCGGCTCTACGAGGTATTCGACGGCCCGTTTTCCCGTTTCCCCTACGCCCGGGAGCTGACGGAAGCATTCAGTTTCCACCTGGGACAGCTGATGCGGGTAGCAGAACTGTCCCCCGGCGCGGATTCGTTGACCCGTCTGGCGGATTTTTATCAGCGGGGTTACCCCGGCGATTCCCCGGAACAAACCGCTAAATTTCGGCGTCTGGCCCAAAAACACTACCGGCGGGCACAAAAATTCACCGAAAATCGTTATACACTATATTGACACTATAG
>DATMYQ010000379.1:0-11088 GCA_035560935.1 Patescibacteria group bacterium
CCATCCGCCGGCGGCAGTCCCCGGGCGCAGACCACCTGGACACCGGGATTGCGGCAGGCTTTTTCCACCGCCTCATAATCAACGCCGTAACGAATGTCCGCGTTTTGAATCGCCTCGATCACTTCTTCCACTTCAGGAACGCGTCCGTTAACCGGAACGTCAATCTCCAACTGTGCTTCCAGACGATCCCGGGAGACCACAACCCGGATTTTCGGTTCCGGACGATCCTTCACAACCTCAGCTATTTTCAGCAGGCTGCCGCTGCCTTCTTTGATAGCCCGGATCAGCATTGCCCGGTCATAGTTCCGAATACCGCGTTTTTGCAAATACTCGGCGATGGCAGCGTCGCTCACCGGGGCCCCGCCCTGAGGCGCGACCACGGACAGATAATACCCGTCCGGTTCTTCCCTCACGGCAAAATAACCGTCCCGAGCGCCGAGTTTATCCATGAATGCGTCCATCTGGCCCTGTCTGAATTCATTATCGTCCATCTTCGCCCCTCCTTGCGCTTGCCCATATTCCCGAACTTTGCGTAACGAAAGAATGTTTTGCAAAACGTACATTTCCGGCTAAGAAAATCAAATCCGACATTATATAAAACGCTGACGTTATCCTTTTTATTCAAAACCAAAACCGACTTTTACCGTTCTTGCTGCAAACAAAGAAAAACAAGACCGCCAGAAATAATCCGATGCCTTCTGCCGGTCTTGCCAAAACCAAACCAAGTCATCGGCCAAGGCCGATTCCAATTCATGCTGTCCCAATACTTCCACGAAACAAAGCGGAGAAACGAAATACCTCTCCGGAGGTATTGTATCATATTTTCCGTTTTTTTCACAGCAGGACTTAAGTAGCAAACCTGGTTTTTTTCCTGTTTTTTAGGGAATTAGGTCCTATTCACCCCGAATTGCCGGCGCTTTGTCACAGAAACATTACACTTGCGGTCAAACGGACCGGCTAAACGGAGCGTTCCCGAGCTATTCTTCGCCACCCAGCACCCGAAACCCGTAATCCAACAGACGGGAAGCATCTTCCCAGCGTTGATCGCTGTTAAAAATAACCGCGATCAACTGAACATTGTTCCGCTTGGCGGAAGCTACCAGGCAATAGCCGGCCGCATTGGTAAATCCCGTTTTCACTCCATTGGCGCCAGGGTAAGAACTCAGCAATCGGTTGATGTTTTCCACATACCGGGATCCTCCCTGATTCCGCAGGCGAATCTGCTGTCCACGGGTCGCCACTACCCGGGCAAATTCCGGATTCTTAAAGCCACCCTCCGTAATCAATGCCATATCATAGGCCGTGGTAAAGTGATTGACCGGATCCGGCAGACCATGCGGATTGGAAAAATGAGTCCGGGAAGCCCCCAGTTTTTCCGCTTCCTGATTCATCTCGTCCACAAACCGTGAGGCCGAACCACCGACGTGCTCCGCCACCGCCTCGGCGGCGTCGTTACCGGAGACCATCATCATCCCATACAGCAAGTCCCGCAACGTCAGTTGGTCTCCCGTCGACAAATCCAGACTGGAACCTTCCGTATTGGCCGCCCGGGCGCTGACGGTGACCACATCGTCCAGCTTACCTTTCTCTAGCGCCGTCAGCAACGTCACAATTTTTGTGGTACTGGCCGGATACATAATACTGTCCTGCTTCTTGCCATAAATCACCCGGTGCGAGCCCGCCATCATCAAACAGGCAGATTCCGCTCCCACCAGCGGAGCCGCCGGTGCCGCGGCGGCCAGCGGCGGTGCCGCCAGCGCCGCCAGACAAAGCAGCGTCAATATTCGTTTAAACATCAGGTCATCTCCGTTCTTCATCCTTTTTCGCACGGCCCGCCGCAATCGGTGTTTCCCCGGCCGGCAGTACAAAACACTTATTGTTTCGCGGTTTTTTCAAAAAATCCTGCTAACGGTGAAAAACCCGGCTGTACATTTTAAAATCGGCAGAGAAACGATTTTCCGCTGAATAAAACGAAAAAACCAGCTCTGTGCTGGTTTTTTCGTTGCTTCCCGCAATGTGTATTTATTGTATGGAAGCCTCCCGCAAATACACCGCTCCCAGTGCATCGCGGATAATCCCTTTGACATTGGGTTTTTCCAGGATGGGGTTGGAGTCAAAATACACCGGAATGATCGGCATATCCTCCATCAGAATTTTTTCGGCGTCATGCATCGCTTTCATACGAACGGCGGGATCCACGGACATTTGTGCCTGTTTGACCAAAGCATCATATTCCGGGTTTTTCCACCGGGTATGGTTGTTGCCGCCGCCGCCCACCAGCGTATCCAGATAGGTCATCGGATCCAGGTAGTCACCAATCCAGCCGCTGCGGGCCATCTGGAAGTCGCCCTGTTTACGGGCTGCCAGGTACACTTTCCATTCCTGATTGGTCACGTTCACGGTCACGCCCAGGTTTTTCTTCCACATTTCCTGCACGGCTTCCGCGATCACTTTATGTTCTTCGCTGGTGTTATACAATAAAGTAATCGGCGGCAGTCCCTGGCCGTCAGGATAGCCGGCTTCCGCCAGCAGTTTTTTCGCCGTTTCCACGTCATTGTCTTTAAAGTAGTCGCCGCCTATTTTCCGGAAGTCTTCACCGGGTTTGGCATCGGGTAATCCATACGGCGTCCAGGCCAGCGCCGGCTTTTGTCCGGCTTTTGTCACCGCCGTTACGATGGAATTGCGGTCCAGCGCCAAGGCCAACGCTTTGCGGACCTTGGGATTATCAAAGGGCGCCTTGGTTACGTTGAGGCAGAAATAATACGTATTGATATACGGTAAAATCTTCACTTTATTTTCTTTCATCAACCGGGGGGTTTCCGCCAACGGCGGCTTTACTTCCACGGTGTCCAGCTGGTTGTTTTCAAACATATCCAGCAAGGTTTTGCGGTTGTCGCTGAGATTGATTTCCGCTTTGGCCAGTTTGACCACGTCTTTATTCCAATAATTTTCATTCTTCTCAATTTCAATCTTGCTGTTATGCACCCAGCTGACAATCTTAAACGGTCCGTTGCCGATAATCGTTTTCGGATCGGCATTCCAGGTGGCATTTGCTTCCACCACTTTTTGATTGACCGGAAAGTAAGTGAAGAAGGAGGTCAGGAACAGGAAGTACGGGGTCGGTTTTTCCAGGGTAACTTCCAGGGTCCGGTCGTCCACCACTTTGATGCCCACTTCTTCCTTTTGCGCTTTTCCTTTGTTGTATGCTTCACCATTTTTGATATAGTACAGTTGCTCGGCATATTTGCTGCCCAGCTCCGGACTCAGCGTGCTCAGCCAGGAATAGGCAAAATCTTTTGCCGTAACCGGATCACCGTTAGACCATTTTGCGTTGGCCCGCAAGAAGAACTTAAAGGTCAGGCCATCGGGAGACAGTTCCCATTTTTCCGCCACGCCGGGAGCCACTTCCCCTTTTTGGTCCTGCGTGCAAAGACCTTCAAACAGCTGACGCAAAACGATGGATTCCGGGTTTCCGGTCGCTTTACGGGGATCCAGCGTTTCCGGTTCCGCGCCGTTGGCGATGCGGAGTACCTTGCCCGCTTGTGGTGTCGCCGTTTTATTCCCACCGCAGCCAAACAGCAGCGTGGTCATAAACAACAGAGTCAATAGCCAAATATAAGTTTTTTTACAGTGCATTCGGACACCTCCATAATAATATATCTGAAATTCTATTCGGCAAACAATCCGAAAATCCTGCTGTTTGTAAAAGTATACCTAACTCACCGCACCATGCCATCGCCGCGGCTTACTGCTCGGGTTCCCGGTGTTTAAAGGGATTAAACCGCAGTTTAAACCGTGAAACCATGCTCTCCATCTCCGCTGCCATGCTGGTGGTTTGTTCCGCGCTGGCTGCCACGCCTTCCACCACGCCGGCGGTCTGATCGGTGGCGGCCGCCACTTCTTTGGCAATGCGGGCCGTTTCTTCGATACCCCGGCCCAGCTCGTCAATCAACAGCAAAATCCGATCCGATGTCGCCACTTCATCGTTGGTCACGTCCACAATCTGGCCCACATCATCGACCATTTGTTCCACCGCTCCCAGAATTTTACTCAGGGCCACATGGGCTGCGTCGGTGGATCCCACTGCTTTTTCCATTTCCAGCCGGCTTTGCCGGGCGGCATCCACGGCGCTGGTGGTATTTTCCGTCACTTTACCCAATAACTGCGACACTTCCCGAGCACCCTGGTCCGACTGTTCGGCCAGCTTCCGAACTTCTTCGGCCACCACGGCGAATCCCCGGCCGGCTTCGCCGGCCCGGGCCGCTTCAATGGCGGCATTAAGCGCCAGTAAATTGGTTTGTCCGGCAATACTGGTAATAGTTTCGGTAATGACACCAATTTGGGACGAATATTCATTCAGCCGGCTGATCAAATCTTCCGTCTCTTTGATCTTGATCTGCATTTGAGCCATACAACGAACCGTTTCCGTAACCGTTGACTGCCCTTCACCGGCCGCCTGGCGGGTCAGCGCCGTTCCCTCGCCGGCGGATACCGCCCGGTCTTTGGCCAACTGAATTAACGAAGACAACTGGATCAGCACCTTGGATACTTCTACCAGACTTTCTTCGCCGGTAGCAGCTTTGTGAGCCACTTGAGCCACGTTACGGGACATTTCCGTCACGGTGGCGCTCATTTCCTGACTGGACGCCGCCAGTTCCTCCGAGGCTTCGCTCAGTTCTCGGCTGCCCCGGATCACACCGCCCACCACGTCTCCCTGATTGTCAATCATTAGATTGAAGGAGTGAGCCAGACGGCCCATTTCGTCCGCCGAGTGGACCGGGGCCTTGATCCGCAAGTCACCGGTACCCGCCGTATTCATCAATCCTTCCAGTTCTTTCAGTGGCTTGGTCAGCTTGCGGGCCGACCAGATGGCAAAGGCTATGCTGATCAGCAACACGACCAACCCACCGCCACCCATACTGCTTAAAATAGCGTTTCGCACCGCCCGTGCCTCTACCTGGGATTTTCCGGCAAACAGTACGCCGATTGGTTTCTGGTCCGGCCCCAGCAGCGGCTGGTAATAGGTAACGTACGGCACGCCCAAAATATTGGCTTCGCCGCTAAAGGTTTCTTTTTTATTGAGCACCCGGTCGGCCAGCACCGGATCCAATTTGGTGCCCACCACCCGCTTGCCATCCTGAACAATGGTGGTCGCCACCCGTTTGTCACCGGCAAAAAACGTGCAGTCGACGCCGATATGCTTTTTGATAGCATCCACTACTTCGTCACGGCTGACTACGGTGGCGGCAATTACGGTACCCAGGATTTGGCCGCCCGGTGACTTTACCGGCACCGCCACCGCCACCAGCAGGCGGTCGGCGTCATTTTCCACCGCCGTGCCCACGGTTCCCTGTAATGCCTGCTTAATGAGCGTTTGTCCCTCGTTGCCCCCTTCGCCCACCAACGTTTGCCCCTGCGCATTAACTAGCCGCAGCACTTCCGTTTTGCCAGTTTCCCGCAGTGCTTTGACCAAAGCCGCCGCTGCTGCCGGATCGTTGGCCGTCATCGCTGCCGCCAAACCGGGATGCACCGCCGCCAAACCGGCTGCCGTCTGCATCCGCTGTTGGGTAGACTCCAGCATCAGATTGAGGCCGTCCACGCCCTGTGCCGCCAATTCCCGGTTCACCCGCAACGAATAATCAGAAATAAAATAGACCGCGCCGCACATTAATAATGCGGCCACCAAAAAAATGTTAATGCCCGTGGTCACCCACTGCTTGGTCTGAATGCTCTTTATTTCCCACATGCTCTTCCCCCCTATTTCGCCCACTCATTGTGAGGTCACTGGCAGATCATCAGATGACAGTTCACCTCTGGCTATTCGATAGTAAACACTCTGTCCAAACGACTAAGCTCCAGGACTTCTTTAACCACGCCCGTCACACCCGTCAGCTTCATGCCGCCACCGGCCGAGGCCGCTTTCTGCTGCACCTGGATCAACACTCCCAGACCGGAGCTGTCAATCAAATCCACCCTGGCCACGTCAATCACAAAATGGCAGCAGCCTTTTTCCAACTGCGCCAATAATAAATTCCGCAGCTTTCCCGCATCCCTGACGTGAATCGGTCCGGACAGTCTAATCTGTACCCGGTCCCGTTCGGTCTGCATCGTGTGCTCCATTACTATCCCCCCCTTCTTCGGTCCGATAAAGCGTGTTATATTTCCAAAAACCTACCGAACGTCTTTATTCCGCTTTTATAAACTTTTATACGTCATACACTCAGTTACAGTTTTTTCGCCAGCAGCACTTCGTTCCCCTTTCCATTAAATTTCAGCATATCACAGGCACTTACCATAAAAGGCAATCCTCTGCCGCCCACCGCATAGTAATCATCATCAAACAGCTGCTCCTTTTTCCTCAGGATATCCAGTTTGTCATTGCCGGGAAACCCGGGTCCCTGGTCCTTCACCCGAACCACCAGCCATCGTTCCGCCACACAGTGTAGCGTCACGGCAACCATGGTATCGAGGTCATTGCCGGAACTGTGCTTTACGGCGTTGTTTACCGCTTCCAGAACACCGATTTCAAACAGACTGGCACCGGCACGGCCCTGACTCTGACGAATAAAACGGGAAACCAGCGGCCAAATCAGCGCCACTCCCAGATATCCCTGAAAACGCAGGCGCAAAAACATCGGTGGTATCAACTTAGCTTCCGGTTCGCCGCTTCGCGACGTATCACCCAGGTGCAGACAGAGCGCCGCCGCATCGTCACCATGCCGCTCTAATTGGAGCTTACTGCGCAATAATTGTTGCATTTGATCGAAGTCAGACACTGTCAAGGCTTCCTGCTCATCGAACAGATCATACAAACCGTCACTCATAAAGCAAAAAAAGTCCCCCGGTTGATAGCTCATGGTAATTTCCGTCGACCCTAAATCCTTATGTACCCCCAGAAATGAACCGGGCAGTTTGACCAGTCCCTGAAACAGGCAATTATTGGCGATAAATTTATTGATACCGCAACAAACGATGGTGATTCGCCGTCGTCGCCGGTCAATTTCAAAAGCCGCCATCGCCACAAAGGAGTGATCGGCCAGATAATGCAGCGATTCGTTGTTTACCCAGGAGACGCGTTCATACAGCGAAAATTGTTTTTGTTTGACACTTTCCCGCAGCAGTACGCTGATCGCGGTGGTCATCAGCGCCGTCGACAGACCATGACCCATGGCATCCGCCACATAGCCAAAAAAAGTACGCCGGTCTTCACTCCAGCGATAATCATAAAAATCGCCGCTGACCACCTGTAAGGGATCATACACCGTTTTTACCGTCAATCCGTTTTTCGAAAAATCCGGTGGCAAAAGTCGCCGCTGTACCCGGTTCGCCAGCGCCGCGTCGCGGCGTATTTCCTGTTCCTGGGTCAGCCGCTCCGTTACGTCGCGCACGTTGACAATGACCATTTGCCCGCCACCCCATTCCACCCGGCTGGCGCTTACTTCTACCGGCACGTTAGAGCCATCGGCTTTATTAAAATCCATGGCGCCGAAAAATTCCCGTCCGGAACGTTGCGGATTCATTGTCTGCCGGACAATCATCTCCGCATCATAACCGGCAAGTTGGGGAAGCGTCATCGTCAGCAAGGCTGCCTGGTCCAAACCGGTCAGTTTGCTCAATTGTTCGTTGACCAGCTGGATCCGTCCGGTACGGGGATCAAAAGTGAAAATTCCGTCGGATGACTGGTTCATGACCGTACGGTAGAGGAGTTCGCTCTCCTGCAACTGTTTTTCATAAAGTTCCCGCTCCGTCACGTCCTCGGCAATACCGAGCAAATATTCGGGGCGCCCTTCCGCACTGAATATCGGCACCTTTTTAATATCGTGCCGCCGGTCTCCCAGTTGAACCGTGCGTACCGGGCCGCTTAAAGGCCCTGCTTTTAGCATATAGCCCATCTGCCAGTCCTGCCCGGAAAAAACTGCCGCCTCTTCGGCGGATAGCACATCATATACGGTTTTGCCAATCAGATTCCGGGCCGGTGTACCAAACAGCGTTTCGCTGGCTTTATTCACCAACACAAATTTCATATTCGTTGTGTCTTTGATAAACACCGCATGGGGAATATTCGCGATGATCGTCGACAGAAAGCGGTTACTCTGGCAGACTTCCTCATGACACAAACCTTTGGCCGGGCACAAATTGATTTCCATAATGATCCCCAAAATACCACAAGGTTCCCCGTGCGTTTCATGCAACGCGTTGCTCATCACCACATCCCGCAAGCTACCGTCCGCATGCAACAGCATTGTCCGGTATTGTTGACGAATCCGGGATTTTAACAATTCCTGATCGGCTAGCCACTGAATTTCCGCTTCCCGGTCATCCATAACTTCATATACCGTTTTCCCCAAAATGGTTTTCTTGTCCCGGCCGATATACTCGGCGAACAGGGTATTACAGGCCAGATAACGTCCATCCAGGCTTTTGTAATGAACCGGATTGGGAATGACTTCAATCAGTGTCTGAAATAATTCCGGATTAAGACCGGACAGGAACTCTGTTTCTTTATGCCGCGTTGTTCGCTTCATCCGGTCACTCTTCCTCTCTGGCAATATTAGCAATTACATATTATCTTGAATTCCACAATCTTTTGAAAATTCCTTTTAAATGGCTTCCTATAATTTTTCCTGGCTCTGATAAAAAAGATTGCCTTGATGATTTTCGCATATATTAATAAAACACCCCGAAAAACGCTTGACGTTTTTCGGGGTGTTGCTGTGTCATTATGTTTATTCCGCCGTGAACGGCAGCAACGCAATATTGCGTGCGCGTTTGATGGCCAGAGTCAATTGACGTTGATGCTTGGCGCAGTTGCCGGAAATCCGGCGCGGCAGAATTTTGCCCCGCTCGGTGGTGTACCGACGCAGTTTGCCCACATCTTTATATCCAATCGACGCTACTTTATCAACGCAGAAACTACAAACCTTTTTCTTCGGTTTACGGCCTCTTTCGCGTCTTACCATATTATAACCTCCTTAAACCCTCTAGCGAAGGCTTTACGCTGACCGGCCGGCCGACAGCCGACCGATATCCCTTTAAAACGGAATTTCCTCATCCGGAATCACGTCACTGCCGAAAGAACTGGCATCAGCAACGCCGCTGCCACCGCCGGCTCCGGCACCACCGGTGCCCGGACGGCGTTCAATCAGCTCGACTGCAGAGGCCACGACCTCCGCCACCCGGCGCTTTTGGCCATCACTGGTTTCATAGTCCCGAATTTGCAGACGACCGTCAACAAACACCCGCCGGCCTTTGGTCAGGCTATTGCCACAGGTTTCCGCTAATCTTTCCCAAACGACAACCGGTACAAAATCAGGCGGGACATCTTTCCAGGTGCCGTCAGCCTGCCGTTGTCCCGGTTTATTCACTGCCACGGTAAACGTAGCAACAGCTTTTCCGGTCTGCGTATAACGGACTTCGGGATCACGGGTCAGATTACCAATCAGACTGATTTTGTTCATGGTTTGATTCCTCCCGGTTTACTCGTCTTCTTTAAGAATCATATGTTTCAAGAGATCATCGGTAATCTTCATCACGCGGTCAAGCTCAAAAACTGTCTTGGGCTCGGCAGTGAAGTTGATCAGGCAGTAAAAGCCTTCCATGAAGTCTTTCACTTCATAGGCAAGACGTCTTTTGCCCCAACGATCTACTTTGTCAATGTTGCCACCGGTGTTTTTGATCAGGTTCTCAAACTTGGTAATCACCGCGTTTGTCGCCTCTTCTTCCGCCGGTTTCACAATGAATATGACTTCGTATTTTCTCACGAAATCACCTCCTCCTTTGGACTAATGGCTCCCGCAAAGGGAGCAGGGAAGGTTTACATACGCCTGTAAACACAACTCAACGGCTTCACCGGTCAATAAAGATCCGGCAAAGACTAAAATCAGCCGCAAACCGATCAAAGTCTGCGACTGATTTATTATAGCATCGTTTACAGGGGAATGCAATAAAGCGCAAAGTTTTTTTATCGAATTCGCCTAATTACAGCTTAAACTCTGTCTGCATCCGCCCCGAAACGGTTTGTATTTTTTCCGCCAACTGCTGCAATTCCTGAATTTTTACAGAAATTTCGCCCATAAACGAATTGTGTTTTTCCACTACGTCGCCGGTACGGTGGATACCCTGCTCAATTTCCCCCATACCGGTTTGGATGCTTTTTAAAATGCCTTCGATTTTTTGCGCCGATTCTACGCTGACGCCGGCCAGTTTTCGTACTTCCTCGGCCACCACCGCAAATCCCCGGCCCAGTTCTCCAGCCCGGGCCGCTTCAATGGCCGCGTTCAGTCCCAGTAATTTGGTCTGGTCAGCCACATTGCGGATGAAACGCAAGATTTCATCGGTATCGCTGACTTTGCGGTGCGTTTCGCCGGAAGCAGTCAACAATTGAGCCGAAGTGCCCACCAAGGTTTCGACCTGACCGGCAATTTGTGCAACTTTATCCGAAAGTCCGGCAATATCTTCCGTCATTCCTTCTGACATCTGATTAAATTCCTGGGCATGGGTCATAATCTGCTGGCGCTGGTAGCCCATTCCCGACAGAGCGTTGGCGACAATATACAATAATTCCGCTGCCGCCCGGATGCTTTCTTCCGGCACCACCCGGATTTTTTTGACAGCGGCGACATACCGGTCCGGGTCAACGCCGATTTCAGCGGCAATCCGGCGGAATTTCTCCTCATCCGGAGGCTGGGGCAAGACCTGCCCACCTAACATGGACCCTATCTGCCGCCCATTCACCACAATCGGTGCGGCAAAATCCATTAATCCGCCATGGCAGTAATAAATCGCCGGTTTGCCCGTCCGGGCCGCTTCCTGGCCGCCGTTGATATCGCATTGGTTGCAGCGCCGGGCACCCTCCGGACTTTTTCGCGTCAGCTCCATACAAAACTCAGTGAAATTGCTTGGATTGGTTACCGGCCCGTTATGGTCTACCGTTATGCTGGCCATGCCCATGGCTTTGGCAAAACTGTCCTGGACCCGCTGCAGCAGCTCCATGTTAATCAGGTCTTTCAGTTCCCATTTTTCTTCCATCTGCGTTTCCTCCCCCGTTTTCCCTGCGGCGCTTCCGCGCCCCTGTCACGTTCACACAAT
>DATMYQ010000380.1:0-3499 GCA_035560935.1 Patescibacteria group bacterium
GTCAAAAACGATAATAGAATCAAGAGCAAAAACAGGGGAATATTTTTGCTCTTGATTCTATTTATTCTATTTCAGGCTTTTAATTTTTTACTAATGATCCGGGCCACATGCACACCGCTGGCACTAGCCTGAGATAGACCGCGGGTTACACCGGCACCGTCGCCGATAGCATACATATTGGGTATTTTTGTTTCCAGCTCCGGCGTCAAATGCAATCGTGAACTGTAAAATTTCACTTCCACGCCATATAGTAATGTGTCGTGATTGGCGGTACCTGGCGCCAGTTTATCCAGTGCATATATCATCTCAATGATATTATCCAAATGACGCTTAGGCAATACCAGACTTAAATCTCCGGGAGTCGCCTGCAATGTAGGTTTGACGAAACTCTGCATCAGCCGGTGCTCATTCGTCCGCCGGCCTTTGATCAGGTCACCGAATCTCTGAACTAAAGCACCGCCCCCCAACATATTGGAAAAAGAGGCGATCCGTTTGCCATACTGATGCGGTTCATTGAATGGCTCAGTGAATTTATTACTGACCAGCAACGCAAAATTCGTGTTTTTGCTGTGCATTGATTCATCACGATAACTATGTCCATTGACTGTAATAATACCATCGGTATTTTCCGCCACAACGTAACCTTTGGGGTTCATACAAAAAGTACGGACCAAATCCCCGTACTGCTTAGTGCGGTAGACCAGTTTTGCCTCATAAACCTCATCGGTAATATTTTCAAATACCGCCGCCGGTATTTCCACCCTTACCCCGACATCCACCTGATTATTGCACATTTCCAGTTTCATTTCCTTGCACTGGCCGGAAAACCATTCGGACCCTGCCCTTCCGGGAGCGGCGATAAGATAGCGGCAGTCTATCGTTTCCGTTTCATCCTTCAGTACCAGGGAAAACTCCTCTCCCCGGCGCTGAATCGAACTGACATGCGTGTTACACATCATTTTTATCCGAATTTTTAAAAATTCATACAAGGCCTTTAGTATTTTTGTATTATTTTCCGTCCCCAAATGCCGGACCTTAGCTTCCAGCAAATGCAGGTCAAAAGCCAGAGCTCTTTTGCCAATCGTACTGTTGGCCGTGGTAAAAAACTCCGTCGGTGCGCCATAGTTTCGATTTACCTGGTCCACGTACTCAATCAGATCCATAACCTGTTTATCTTCCAGATACTCATTCAACCAACCGCCAAATTCCGTGGTGAAGTTATATTTGCCATCGGAAAAAGCACCGGCACCGCCGAAGCCTCTCATAATATCACAGGGTTTGCAACGGATACAATGTGAAACTCTGCCTTCCGAAATCGGACAGGTTCGTTTGTAGATATCATTGCCTTCCTCGATCATGATAACCTTGGCGCCAGCATGATTGATCAGCAATTCATAGGCGGCAAAAATAGCGGAAGGACCGGCGCCAATAATTGCTACGTCGTATTTCTCCATTATTTTCATCCTTCCTGTTATATTTTAGATATCGAGATTTCGGACTTCCTTCGCATGTTCTTCGATAAATTGACGCCGCGGTTCCACCTTATCGCCCATTAATATGGAAAAAATATTGTCCGCTTCCATCGCATCCTCAAGATCCACCCGCAAAATCGTGCGTCCCTCCGGATTCATCGTTGTTTCCCATAACTGTTCGGGGTTCATTTCACCCAGGCCTTTGTAGCGCTGTACATTCATATTATCCCGGCCAATCCGCTCCAATAAGGTGTCCAACTCATGATCGCTATAGAGGTACCAGTGCTCCCGGCCTTTTTTCACCTGATACAACGGCGGCTGAGCAATATAAATTCGTCCATTCTCAATCAACGGCTGCATATACCGGTAAAAAAACGTCAGCAACAAAGTCCGGATATGGGAACCGTCGACATCAGCATCTGTCATAATAATAATCTTGCCATAACGGCTTTTTTCCAAATCAAAATCATCACAAATACCATTACCGAAAGCCGTAATCATCGACCGGATCTCTTCATTGTTTAAAATTTTATCCAAACGGGCTTTTTCCACGTTCAGAATTTTGCCCCGCAACGGCAATATGGCCTGAAAACGCCGGTCACGTCCCTGTTTCGCCGAACCGCCGGCGGAGTCACCTTCCACCAGATAAATTTCCGTCTGCATCGGATCCCGCAGCGAACAATCGGCAAGTTTACCAGGCAAAGAACTAAACTCCAGGGCGTTTTTCCGCCGGGTCAGTTCCCTGGCTTTACGAGCCGCTTCCCGGGCCCGGGAAGCCATAATGGCCTTTTCGATAATTTTCTTAATGACGGCCGGATTTTCCTCAAAATATTCGTCCAGGCCTTCAGAAAGAATATTATCCACAACACCGCGCACTTCACTGTTACCCAATTTGGTTTTCGTCTGGCCCTCAAACTGCGGTTCCTGAATCTTCAAACTAATAACGGCGGTTAATCCTTCCCGCACGTCTTCACCGCTTAAATTTTCATCATTTTCTTTGAGTACATTCAATTTACGGGCATAGTCATTAATAGTCCGCGTCAGGGCAATTTTAAAACCGCTCAGATGCGTACCGCCTTCTTGCGTATTAATGTTATTTACAAAAGAGTAAATATTTTCAACATAACCGTCATTATACTGAATGGCTATTTCCGCCATTGTCGTATCTTTTACACCGAAAACATATACCGGCGTACTGTGCAGTGCGTCCCGATTTTTATTCAAGTGTTCAACGAAGGAAACAATCCCACCAGTGTAACAGAATTCTTTATGCTCCCCGTTGCGCTCATCAGATAAGTTAATACAAATCGTCTTATTGAGAAAAGCCAGCTCGCGCAGACGCTGCTTCAATGTATCATAATGATACTCCAACTCTTCAAAAATTTCCGAATCCGGTTTAAACGTAACCCGGGTACCTGTTTCTTCGGTTTCACCCACAATGGTCAACGGTTTCGCGGTATAACCCCGTTCGAAACGAATCTGATAAATTTTACCGTTTCTTTTTACTTCCACGTCCATCCATTCCGACAGTGCGTTAACCACGGAAACACCAACGCCATGCAAACCACCGGATACCTTATAGCCCTCACCGCCAAACTTTCCGCCGGCATGGAGAATAGTCAGCACCACTTCCACCGCCGGTTTACCGGTTTCATGCATATCCACCGGAATTCCCCGGCCATTATCGGTAACGGTAATACTGTTATCCGGGTGAATAATCACCTGAACTTTATCGCAAAATCCGGCTAGTGCCTCGTCAATACTATTATCCACAACTTCATAAACCAGATGATGCAAGCCCCGGGATGACGTACTGCCGATATACATTCCCGGCCGTTTACGAACTGCTTCCAGACCCTCCAGCACCTGGATCTGTTCCGCTCCGTAATGACCGTTTACCGTCGTGCCATTATCGATATTATCCATAAATTTTCTAACCTCGCTCTTTCCTGACTTTTACAGTCCACACAATCGTCGTCTATTCACTATCATCTTCTTCGTCCGCTATCTTACATGCTCTTTTTTTC
>DATMYQ010000381.1:0-3423 GCA_035560935.1 Patescibacteria group bacterium
TGTAAATTCTGCGCCATTTGCGCCAAATGCTGCGTGGAAGAAGAGATTTCCTGCATGGCCGCCGACTGTTCCTGAGAGGCCGCCGACACAGTCTCCGTTTGACCGGCTGATTCTTTACTGATTTCATTGATACTCGAAATCGTAAACAGCATTTTCTTACTTCCCTCGGCAATTTCGTCAATGCCATCTGACATATCCTGAATCTGACTAGAAATGTCTGTAACAGAAGTGACGATGTCTTCAAAAATAATGCCGGCCGTACCGATGATTTTCGTGCCGTCTTTGACTGCCAGCGTGCTGTCGGTCATAGCCGCTAATGCCAGTTCGGTGTCTTTTTGAATGTTGCCAATCAGTTGGGCGATGTTCTGCGCTGCATTGAGCGACTGACCGGCCAGTCCCCGAACCTCTTCGGCCACTACGGCAAATCCCCGGCCATGCTCACCTGCACGAGCCGCCTCAATCGCCGCGTTTAAAGCTAGCAGGTTGGTCTGACCGGCAATGCTGGAAATCGTACTGATAATCTGGCCTATCTCGACGGAGCGTTCACCCAGGTTCGCCACCAGGTTCGCCGTATTGCTCACTTTCTTTTCGATGTCCATCATCTGTTGGACGGCCGACTCAATGGACTGGTTACCATTCCGGGCCGTGACGGCGGCCTGAGCGGAAGAATTAGCCACGGCAGCAGCGCCGCTGGCCGTTTTTTGGATACGGGCCGAAATTTCATCAGTAAACCCATAGGCCTCCGTAATGCTGCCCACCTGTTTCTCGCTGCCGGCCGCCACTACCTGAATCGAAGTGGCCACCTGACCCGCCGCTGTTGTCGACTGTTCCGCGCAGGCGGTCAGTTCTTCCGCCGAGGAGGCAACCTGGCCGGTGACGCTGACAATGTTTCCCACCAGATCTCTAAGTTTTTCCGCCATGGTTTCAAATGCCGCACTCAAACGGCCCACTTCATCACGAGAGTAAATCCCGATTTTTACTTTGGAAATGTCCCCTTCGGCAATCCGCTTCGCTGCTTTTTCCAACGCAACGATCGGCCGGGTGAACATCCGGGAATAAGCAACGCTGGCCAATATGGCCAACAGCAAAATGATCGCGGAAGCAACGAGCGAGGTACGCGCCAGTTCGGCAAGATTACCGGTTATTTCCGCGGTATTGGCAACAACGCCCAGGGACCAGGCATTGCCGGTGATCGGCGCGTACCCCAGTAATTTTTGACTCCCGTCCAGTTCGTACTCCGCTGTGCCTTTTTGCCCGTCTACCATGGACTGGGTAGCGGCACGCAACGGCCCCGGTGCGCCACCATCCGTCAAATTATTCGTTTTAAACGCTTTTTCCTTATCCGGATGAATGATCACCTGACCGTCTTTTTTGCTGATATACGCATAACCGTTCTCGCCAATTTTAATTCCTGACACCACTTTACCAATTTCATCGAGATTGATTACACCCAACAGCGCGCCCACAACGGTGTCACCATTCTTGATCGGCATGGCCAGGACACTGGCCGGAATTCCAGTAAGTTTCGAGGGCAGAGGATCCGATATAACCGTCTGGCCGGCCATCACCGGCTTATAGTAGTACCGATCCGTAATGCTCCCCCGCAAACCGGTCGACTCGAAAAACTCTCCCGAAGGCATGACGTACACCAGCGTTTCATACCGCGGGTTCGCTTTACGGGCGGCATTCAAAAACGGGACGATGGTTTCGGGATCACCACTGGCAATGATCGGACTCTGGATCAGCATATTCATTTCTGATTTCCGGGAGGTGAACCACAGGTCGACCTCGTTGGCAGAGGAAGCAGCCAACGTGGCAACACGGTCTGTAACGCTGGCTGTCAGCAGTTGATGCGCTTTCCAGTAGTTCAGCGAACCCAAAGCGAACAACGTGAGAAACAAAATGGAGACGACAGCGATCGTCATCTTCGCCTGCAGGGTATTCGGGATCATCCGGGCAATGTTCATTAAGATTTCCTCCTTATAATGCGTCCTAGGCAGAGACGGCAAATTGCAGTTCCACTATATAAACGGTGTACTCCGTTCACACCGGTTTCGTTCGCAGCAGGGAGAAAACCATTTGAGCCGCCTTGTTCAGTTCCGGACCGGGCAGCACTTACCCTGTTTTTATTATACTTTCAAAAAGCTGCAGCATCCGGGGATCAAACACGGTTTTCGCGCCATCCATTATCTTGAATATCGCTGCCCGGGGTGAAGTCCGGTTCATCAGCAGGCGGTCGTACTCATCGACAATGCTCATCAACCGGGCGAATTCCGTAATCTGTCTTTTCTTGAACCGGAACGGGAAACCGGTGCCGTCGAAACGCTCATGATGTTGCAGGCAAGCCAGGGCGACAATCATGTCAACATCCGGATTGTCCCGCAAAGCCACGAATCCCTGCAGCGGATGCTCCAAATCGTCCTCCTCAAATTCCGTACCCATACCGCAGTCATGAAGCAAAGCACATATCGCCAAATATTCCAGGTTCATGAAATTGTATCCACCGGAAATTCCCATAACCAGCGCCAAAATGGTCGTCCGTAAAGTATGTAAATATAAAAACTCGTCCGGGGCGTATTTTTCCAGACATCCCTGTACATAGGGTTTTTCCAGAACCGAATAAACCACCTGTTCTATTTGGCTGGATTTCTTTTTGACTTTGAATATCTTGCACATTTCCTGATCGTGGATGAGAAGATTGCAGGTCGAAATGGACTGCTGCGCGATCGGACTTCCCAGGTTGGCCAGTCCGACAGGGACTGGCGGTTCTTCCTCGCTTTCAATCGGGATTCTTTTGACATGAAATTTTTTAAGGCCCTGAATGTAAGAACCGGTTATTTTGATGCCCCTTCCAATCAGGACAATGCCACGCTCATCACAGATCGTTTGCTGGCAAATCATCCCTTCATGAATGTCATCAATCGAAATCCATTTCATTGCAGCTCACCTTCTGGACTTCCCTGCGTTGCATCGTAAAAGGTTTTGAGCACCAATTCCTTCTCGATGGGTTTGGATAACACCGCAAACGCTCCATAATTATAGCATTCTGTATAATATGTTTTTTGGCGGCCAATCGACGAAACAATAATGACCTGTACCTCTTTATCAATTTTTTTAATGATTTTAAGTGTGGCCACTCCGTCTAACTGCGGCATGGTAATATCCATCAAAATAACATCCGGACGAAAAAAGCGATGCTGTTCCAGCGCCTGAACGCCGTTGGACACCTCGCTGATTTCAACATTTGGGACCGCACTGATAATATTTTTCAAAATAGACCGGGACAATGCCGAATCATCGGCAATCAATACACGCATGTAATACACCCCTGTTTTGCTTTTGCTCATCGTCTGGCTTCAGGTACTAAAGTCCTATGCCTCGTCTTAATCGATTTCTTCATTATTACTTAGTTTTCCTGTATTT
>DATMYQ010000382.1:0-7054 GCA_035560935.1 Patescibacteria group bacterium
GTGTTTTTACGGAGCAGGGAAGTGGCGCTCCCGAAGAGAACTATATTCTAAAATCGATTGCAGAGTAGACGGAGGGGCAGAAATGGAGCAAGGTCGCTTTCCGGGTCGGGAAGAATGTGAAGAAATTTTAGTGCGCGAAGCAGGTGGACAATCAAGGATTTTGGAGCATTCTCGTCTGGTGGCGGCAGTGGCGGAACGCTTGGCGGAGGAACTGAGTCAGGCGGGAAACCCGGTGGACAGCCAGCTGCTCTGGGCGGCGGGATGCCTGCATGATATTGCCAAGGGACGGCCCCGGCATGCCGCAGCCGCCGCAGATATTCTGCGGCGGCTGGGCTGGCCGGCGGTGGCGGAACTGGTGGCGGTGCACATGGATGTGCCGCTGGGCGGCGCTACGCCGGTGACTGCCGCCGAGGTGCTGTATCTGGCGGACAAGCTGACGGAAGGCAGCAAGGTGGCGGGTCTGGCCCGGCGTTTTGTGGCGGTGGGGGAACGTTATCCCGATGATCCGACGGCTCAGCGCAATATTGCGGCTCGGCTGCGCAAAGCCGAGCAGATTCAGAAAAAAGTGGAGGCGGCAACCGGCCGGAAGATCGAGGAATTGACGGCGGGTTTGGGTTGAGCCGGTTGGACAGGGGCCGTTGTGAAAAGGAAAAAGGAAAAAAGCTCGGCCAAGAGAGCTTTTAAATCGTGGATGAAACCGCACTTTACGCAAGCGTAGGGTGTGGTTTTTCAATTAAGAAAGAGACTGGGAAAGACTTTTTCTTCAGGCGGCGTTGTTTTAAGAAAAATACCGCCGGATTTGGTTTATTTGCGAAAAACAGTTGAACTAATGCCTAAGTGGAGTGTCTTGTTTATATAGGATCGTAAAAAGGGGAGTAAAAACCATGAAAAAAATAATGGGAAAATTGTTCGCTGTATTGCTGACGATATTGGCGGAACAGGCCATGGCCTGGGCACGGAAAAAATACAGCAGTAAAAGCAGGGGGGCGGGATAAAGGTGGATCAATCGATGCAGAAGAAAGAACGGGCGGCCTTGCTGTCCGTGGCCTCCAACTCGTTGTTGACGCTGTCCAAGATCGTGGTCGGTGTTATGACTGGCGCCTTGAGCGTGTTGTCGGAAGCGGCCCATTCCGGTGTTGATTTATTGGCTTCGCTGATTGCGTATTATTCGGTCAGGCAGTCGGGAAAGCCAGCGGATTTGCGACATCCATACGGACACGGAAAAATCGAAAATCTGTCAGCGGCGGTGGAAGCGCTGCTGATTGTATTGGCGGCGATCTGGATTATTTGGGAAGCCATGCATAAGCTGAAGCTGCCGGGCGAAGTCCAGGCAATCGATTATGGTATCGTGGCAATGGTATTATCCATTATTATGAATGTGCTGGTATCCCGCTATTTGTTCAAAGTGGCGCGGGAAACGGAGTCGCCGGCGCTAGAGGCCGATGCGCTGCATTTGCAGGCAGATATTTGGACTTCCCTGGGGGTTTTGACGGGGCTGGTGGCGATTAAAATCACCGGATTCCTATGGCTGGATCCAATGATTGCCATAGTGGTGGCCTTGTTCATTTTCAAGGCCGGATATGACATGACGAAAAGCAATGTCGCTGATTTGATGGACAGTGGTTTTTGCCAAAGCGTAGCGGAAGTGTTGGCGGCTGAAATTGACCGGCATCCGGAAGTGGTCGGTTATCGCGAGTTGCGCACACGGCGCGGCGGCAAGCAGAAATTTGTTGATATTACGCTGCAGTTTACACCGGAAATATCTTTAAAAGAGGCTCATCGCGTCAGCCATGAAATGGAGATTGCTTTACGCCGCTATTTTACGCATCTGGATATGGTGATTCATTTGGAACCTATTGAAGAAAGTGGAAAAGGAACTTTGCCGTAATGAGGCGGGAGAGGTGTGTTCAACGGCGAAAGCATCGGGCATTGCTGCGTAGGTGAATCGGGAGCGACGGCGAATACAGCAGGATAAGAGTCGTGAAAGGTTAGGGATGGTGATGCGGCAATGATGGAAAGTCATAGGATGTGGCTGCAAGACGCACGAAATGGCGACAAGGCGGCGTTCGGCCATTTAGTCAGATTCCATCAGGAACGGTTGCTGTGCTTGGCTTATGCTGTTTTAGGCAATCGTCATGATGCGGAAGATGTGGTGCAAGAGTCCTTTGTCAAAGCCTATCTGGTGCTGGATCAGCTAAAAGATCCCAATGCCTTCCGGCGCTGGCTGCTGCGCATCACGGTCAACAAGGCGATTAATTGGAAGAAAAAGACGGCGCGGAGTTGGCTGGAATTGGATAAGCAGACGGCGCTGCAAAGTGGGGAACCGCCGGAACAGCGCTTGGAAACCTTGGAAAGACGAAAACAACTGCAAGCGGCGCTGGGACAGCTGACGCCGCAGCATCGTGCGGTGTTGGCGCTGCGCGAAGAGGAACAGTTGTCCTACGAAGAGATTGGTGAACTGCTGGGTCTGCCGATCGGAACCGTACGTTCCCGGATCAGCTATGCCCGGCAAAGGTTAAGGGCGGCGTTTCTGTCGCTGGACAACAGCCAGGAAGGCGGTGGCGTAACATGAGCTGTAAGCAATGCCAGGAACGGCTTTCGGCATATCTGGACGGCGAGCTGGGAAAACAGGAAACGGGCGAAATCAAAGAACATTTGCGGCAATGCGCTGAGTGCGGGGAAAGGCTGCGCGACATGCTTGCCTTGCAGCGGCCGTTTGCCTCTTTGTTTCTGGAATTGCCGGAACAGGAGCTGCTGGAGCAGCGTGTTCTGCAAAAACTGCCGGAGCGGCGTGCCATAAGCGTTGTGCCCCAAGTTTCTTGGCGGATAGCGGGCATAACCGGGGTCGGAGTATTGGCGGTCAGTTTATTGCTGGCGTTTGGACCGGTTTGGTATCCGTTTTTACGGATATTGTTCGAAGTGTTCGGTCAGTTCTTGTATGTGCCGTTACTGTTGCTGGCGGACAAACCGCTTTGGCGGTGGGGGATGGCGGTTGGCGCAGTTATCGCCGTGGCGGCTTTGATCCGGTTGCTGCGGGCAAAACCACGAGACAAGGAGGAGTCGTCATGAAAAGACTCGGTATGGTGATAACCATCTTGCTGGCGCTTGTTTTGCCTGGGATCGGTCAAGCGGAAGAGGGAAAGACTCATTTGCAGAATGCGTGGCAGGTAACGCAGGGACTGGCCGAGCATAGCAAGACCGGTCCGAAAACACCATTGATCATCACGCCGTCCAACCGGGTTCATGACGTATTGGCCGTGGGCAATGACGCCCATATCTACGGTCAGGTGGAAGATGAGGTTGTGGTGATCCACGGCGACGCATATATTCATGCCGGGGCGGTTGTGAATGATAAGGTGGTGGCCATCGGCGGGCAGGTGTATATGGAGGACGGCGCCAGCGCTGCCAAGGGTGTATTTTCGCTGGGGACGGACAGCGTGCTCATGACAAGTCTGTTTTTGGCTGGAACCCTGATGCTGTTGTTGGGGATTGCACAGCTGCTGCTGTCGATTGCTGCGCTGCTGCTTGTTCCGGCAGCGCAGCGGACTGGAGCGGACCGACTTCGTACGATGTACTGGCGCTTGCAGGAAACACCGGGAAGAGTGTGTATTGTGGGCGTATGCGGCTTGGTGTTAAGTTTTCTGCTGGTGATACTGCTGGGCGTGAGTATTTATGGAATTCCGTTGGCGTTGCTGGGAATAGTGATTTTGCTCTGCAGCGCTATTTATGGGATGACAGGGGTGGCATTGGAAGTCAATCGCTGGTTTGGCAATGGAGAATGCGGCGAAGAAGGGCTGACAGCGAATTTATTTCGCGGGACCTTGCTGCTGACCGGTGCGGCTAATTTGCCGATCATTGGCCTGTTTATCGTATTGGGGACTGCCGTTCTGGGGCTGGGATCAGTGTTGCTGCTGATTGGCGGCAAAAGAGAGGAAAAAGGCTGAGTTGGCAACAAATAGTATGGGAAAAGAGGAATGGATATGAAACGATGGGCTGGGGCTGTTTTGGCAGCAGGTGTAATTGTATTGAGCATGCTGGGTCCGGCGGCTGCGGTAGTGAATACGGCGAACACGCCTTCGGAATTCACCTATTATAAAATAGGCGTATTTTTTACTGTTGGCGAAACGGTGGCTGCGGATAGCCAAGGATTTCACCTACATGGACAAATCTCCAACAAGTATAACGTATTAGGTATCGAGAAATTCAAATACGCTCCGCAGTATGACCTGGTAGTGGCGAAATTAAGCGGATTGATTGAAGTGGCGCAGGCGGAAGTGCCATAATCGCCGCTTTAGGCAGACTGCACGCAAGAATTGGAGAGCGATAAATCAAGACGGAAAAGGCGGCGTCAAGATGGCATGACTTGCAAACCGTGTGCTAAACGAATCAAGGCCGTTGTTCATGATAGATGAACAATGGCCTTGATTTCACCACAAAAGTACGGTCATTTGAAGGAAAGGTCCGTGTTTTGCACGCCGGGGAACGGCGGGAATCAGCCGTCGGCGTTGATTTGAGCGATGAGTTTTTGCAGTACTTCCGTCGCCTGGTCATTGGGGATTTGGCAGGTGCCGGCGTTGGCGTGGCCGCCGCCGTGGTACTGCAGCATCAGTTCGCCGATATTGGTCCGTGCGCTGCGGTTGAAGATAGATTTGCCCACGGTGAAGACGGTGTTTTGCTTCTGCACGCCCCAAATCACATGGATGGAAATATTGCAGTCAGGGAACAGGGCGTAAATCATAAAGCGGTTGCCGGCGTAAATCGGATCTTCCTGCAGCAGATTCAGCACGACCACGTTTTTATGCACGGTGGCGCAGCGCTTGATCTGATCGCTGAATTTTGCGGCGTGATCCCGGTAGAGGGATACCCGCTCCTGCACGTCTGGCAATTGAAGAATTTCTTCAATTGTGTGGTCTTTGCAGTAGGCGATCAGGTCCATCATCAGCTGATAGTTGGAAACCCGGAATTCGCGGAAACGGCCCAGGCCGGTGCGGGCGTCCATGATGAAGCTGAGCAGGTCCCAGCCTTTGGGGTTGAGTACGTCGTCGAGGGAGAACTGGGCCGCATCGGCTTTGTCCACCGCGGCCATCATGTCGTCGGCGATGTGTGGGAATTTTTGCTTGCCGCCGAAATAACGGTAAACGACCCCGGCGGCGGAAGCTGCTTCCGGTTCAATAATGTGGTTGGCTTTTTTTTCATCCAGCCGCAGGGTTTCGCTGGAATGATGGTCAAAAGCCAGATGGACGCCGTCAACATACGGCAGGTTGGTGGTAATGTCGCGGGCGGAAATTTCAATTTTTCCGTCCTGCATGTCTTTGGGATGGACAAACTTGATGTCATCGATCATGTCCAGATCTCGCAATAAGACCGCGCAGACCAGTCCGTCAAAATCGCTACGGGTGACTAGCCGATATTTTTCTGTATTCATTGCTACCACCTCCCAAGATAATCTATTTCCATTCTACTTTACTTTGAGGAGAGGTTCAATACCTGCTTTGGGGGTACTGGCGGCTTTGGGCGCGGTGGCGGGTTTGAGATTATCGTGAAAAGCTCGGAGTGTTTCCTCGGTTTCGTTTAATTTATAAATCCGTCCGGCGACGCCGTGTTCATCGTAGTCGATACCGCTCCACCAGATGGCGGCTTTAATGGCCGGATAGTGGGGGATTTGCCGGAACATATCCTGTATCCAGGCTGTTTTGTCGCCGCCCACGGAACTGGAGCCAAACTCTGTGATCATCAGCGGTTTGGTGAAGGCGCGGGTGTATTGATCATAGACGGGCTGATACGCTTCGGTAAAGCTGCGCCATTTTTCACCGGGGAAGTAAGTGCCGGTATTGTAGCCGGTCAGGCCCACCACATCCACGTATTCGTCGCCAGGGTAGTACATCAGTCCGTGGTTCCAGCGGAAATCCGGAAACGACAGGTCGTGGGGATTCCAGACCCAGATCAGATTGTCCACGCCGTTGTCGTCAAATACTTTATGGAAATACCGCCAGAGGGCTTTATACAGTTCGGTGTCCTTGGAAGCGTAGTAGGAGGAGTATTTGCACCAGTCGCCGTTCATTTCATTGTTGAGGCGGAACAGTACGGGATGATGGAATTCTTTCAGCTTTTGTGCGTATTCGTTCAGATAGGTGTCGTATTGGCCGTCCAGAATGGCGTAAATAATGCCGTTGTTATCCCCTTCGGCCCGATAGGTCTGGAAGGTCAGCTCCACCAGCCGGTTTTGTTCGTAAGCCTGCAGCAGGCCATAATAAGGAAGCTTTTCTTCCAGGGTGTGGTAGCGGATCAGGAAGGGGAAGCGGTATTGCAGTTTTTCTTCCAATTCCAGCAGCGGGTCGAAGTTTTCCGGGGCGGAGGGTTCGAAGATCCCCCAGCGCAGCGGGCTTTTTTCGGAAAAATAATGGGTAAAGACCGCTTTGGTTTCCGGGTTCATCACGGTTTGGGAGTCGAGGGAACGTGGGTAGAAGGAAGACGTTCCCTGGCGGGGAATCAGGCGGAAGGACTGGATGATCTCCCGTTCGTTGTCGATGGGCTGACTGGATTTGATGAAGATGGTGTAGACTTCCTGGGCGTTTTTCTGGATTTCCGCAGAGGCGTAGTGGGTTTTGTCATTCTCCACGCGGGAGAGGGCGCGGCGGTTCCATTTCAGCAGATGCACTTGGCCGTTATCCTGCCAGAAGGTTTCGTCGGCAAGTACCTGATGGTTCCGTGCGCCGGCGATCTGATCTTTGCCGTAGCCGGAATAGGTTTCCGCGTCGTTAATGGTGTTGGCGAAATTATCGTAGTAGATTTCAATGCGGGTGTTGCTGTCCGACCAGACGGAACAAATATCGGAGAAGGATACGTCCAGGGACAGGCCGGCGGGGACGTTCACGCTGTAGCCTTTGGGGTAGTCGGTGTAGCGGACGAGGTTCGCGCCCAGCGGCTCAATCTTTTTGCAGTCGCCGCTGTCCGGCGACATTTCATCTTGCGCCATAGCGCCGTTATAGATCCAGGTGTTTTCGGTGGCAGTGGCAGGTGACGCAAAGAAAAAAAATGCAACAAGATAAAATAT
>DATMYQ010000383.1:0-3786 GCA_035560935.1 Patescibacteria group bacterium
ATATTTGATATTCCCTGACTATTTGAAAAAACTCCCCGGATGCTTCTACAGATTTTTCTTCCCTGACTAACGTTTTAATTTTTTTTATTTGCAATTGTAAAAACCAGGAGACTTGTTGATACGCCGCATGATGCTGGTACCGTCCCGGAAATTCAGGCAACATATTCCAGCATACACGATGCTCAGCGGGGGACAACTTATTCTTATCGCGGTATATCTTGGCAATCAAATCGTGGATCCGACTTCGATAGCGACTTAACCGTTCCAGTGACCGTTCTCTACTATGAGCGACAGGCCGGTGCTGCAACCATTTTTTTTTCATTACCATGCGCAAATTTTGCTCACAATGCCCGCACGTCTGCAACGCCGCACGCAATGTCATATGCTGTGCACCACGAATGTATGCTCCTCCTTCGGTGGCATTGATTACCTGACGTCCTGCCGGCAATTGTGACAACTGCTCTGCAAAAAAGTTTAATAATTCACGAAAACTGGGCATAGTCTTAACCTGACCGCCGTAATATCCGTCTACATATTCATAGCTGTCGGCTACCCAATCTGCATAGCTGTGAGCCTGAACGCCATCAGCATGACTTTGATTGTTAGGAAAAGAACAATCCTGTCCGATTAAAATGACCGGATTAGCCTCAATACTCATGGCAAAACTAAATGCATTGCTGGCCACGCTAGCCGCGCCTTTAAGAACTCCAGATTCCGGCATCTGCTCCTGCAAGCCAGGAAAAGGGAATGGCAATGGCAAATCAGCCAGTTGAAAAAACATCCTGTTTCCCGGAAAACGTTCCACCAATTCGCCCATAGCGTAGTAACTCGCCACCAGAATAGTTTCAGGGTGGATAAACGTTTCAATTTCTGCATAGTTGTTGTCAAATGGGTCAGATACAACCAAAAAATGGGGAATGATTCCCCGGTGGAACAAAGCTCCCACAGCAGATCCGCAAGCGATAATCAAAACGTTCTCAGTATATTCACTCAAAACGTCAATATTTCCATTTAATGAGGGTCCAGAGGAAACAATCACGGCCGGAATGCCTCGTGCTCCCTCCTTTAATTCGGCTACACCAGGATTAGACAATATATAGGGAAAATTTCTCCATGCATTTTTCAGTGCATTGGCATTCAGTTGATGAAGTAATGTATAAACATATTCTTGCTGCGTTCTTTCTAAAACCTGTTGCTCCCACTCGGAAAATACTGCCGGAATAATCCCTGATGCCGGTGAATAATTTAGAATACGAATATCGCGCAACAGGCGAGCCTGCAATTCATTGTGAATATGGGCGGCCATCAGGGCAATATGATCGGTGCACTCAAACCGGACTCGATCCTCCGCCAACAGCTTATCGATCTCGGAAACTTGCCGTGCCAAGCGTATAAGGTTTTTCTCCGGTAGTGTATCTATGATCAATATCGCACTGTCATCACTAATGACCTGCGCCAGCGCCTGAATATGATATCCCAAACCGCATCCCAGCACAACATATAAGGTGGCATGCGTAAAATGTGTTGCCGTCAGCCAACGACCCGGTGGTGCTTCTCCGACAATGTCGATACGAAAAGTCTGCCGTTCCTCCTGCTGCCGGCGTAACCACTTTTCGGCTTCTTGCACCGGCGAGGGCAAGTTTTTGATAACTTGCCCTTCTGTAGTTTCCTGCTCCAGCAATACCAGCGAGCCATCCACTGCCACCGCAATTTGAATCGCTGGATGACCATTCGCACTAATAAACGTTTGTCGGATAACCGGTTGTTTTTGATAGATGCCCGGTCGCAGCAACGCCGCGCGGCGGTAACATATCTGAGCCAGATTCAAGTTTCCCTGCTGCAGCAGTGAATTCCCTAATTTACAAAACACTTTCGCATGTTCCTCTTGCAGAACGGGTAATCGATTCATGGCTTCCGCAGCTTCGTCAAATCGCTGTAGCTTAATTAATGTCAGCACATTTTTTTCACAAGCGTCCTGGCAACCAGGATCACGGTCAACGGTCTGCACAAAATATTGTTGGGCTGCTTTCCATTCCCCTTGCATGAGAAAGCAATCTCCCAACTGGAGGCATACTGTCGGCTGGTTTGCTTCAATTTTTAAAGATTCCAGAAAATATTCTGTCGCTTTCTTCCAACACTGCCGCTGCACACAAGCTAAACCCAATCGGTTCAAAACCGTCGCACTTCCCGGCTGCAAGCGCCGGCACACCAGGAGAACCGCTTCAGCTTCCGGCCAGCGTCGCATTTCCAACCACACACTGGACAAAGCAAAAGCAATAATAAAGTTATCCGGTAAGTGCCGCCACAAATCTTGCAGCAGTTTTGCCGCCTCACATTGGTTGCCTTCTCTCCATCGCGCTTTAGCCCGATCAAAGTCACGACGCAACGAAACAACCGTCCTTTTATGATCTTCCCTAATAAACAACTTTTTCATCCCTACCTTTTTTGGGCGGACCGTGCAGCCATTGCCCGCAGCAACTCTATCTGGCGTCCGGTCTGTTGATCCAAATCATAGTTCTCACAAATTGTTTGTCGCGCTTTTTCCCGGATAAAGCCGAACTCCGTCTTTCGCGACAAGACATCCGCCACGGCAGCAGCAATTTCCCCTGGTGCGTTCATATCCACCAGCAAACCATTTTCACCGTCTCTGATCACTTCTCTAACTGGTTCTGAATCTGAGGCAACCGTCAGGCAGCCGCAAGCTAACGCTTCCAACAGCGACCAGGACAAAATATAAGGCTTTGTAAGATATACATGAAGCGTCGACGCCTGCAGCACCTCACGATATTCCGGCAGAGACAGCCAGCCGGTAAAATGGATTCGCGACCTGTCAAGTTCGACCGTTTCCAGTAAAATTTGCTTATAAGTTTTACCCTCGGCAGGCGCCCGTTCGTACACCGACTGCTCCATGCCGGTAACAACAACATGACATCGCGGCCGGGCCTTTTGAATCAGAGCTGCCGCCTGCATAAACTGAGGAAAGCCACGAAGCGGTTCCAGACTGCGGCTGACATAGGTGACTACTTCGTCCACATCGCTCAAATCCAGACCAATCCGCGGCAAAAGCAGGCGATGCCCAGGACGGGGGCAAAAAAAAGAATGGTCGACGCCGTCTCTTATCACTTGAATTTTATCACGATATTCTGTCGGAAAGCGACTACCCTGCCACGTTGTCGGTGTTAAACCCTGGTCACAGGAGGCCAGATCCCATAGTATCGGCACATTTTTTGTCCGAACCGCCATTTTTACCTGTTCGGAATCACTTTCCTCAGCCTTATAAAACCATTCGAAATAAGCCAACAAAGGTACATGGGGAAACAGATCTTTAGCAAACAAAGTTGGCCCCCAATACGAATGTCCGCAAATCACATCCGGCACAAAACCCTCTGCTTTCAGCTTCGCCATTTCCCGATAAGCCGCCTGACCGTGCAATACGGCGCCTTCCGCCGCATTCAAATGACTTTGGGTATCAGGGTTGGCCGAACGGCTAGGTGTATATAAAATCTTGTTGACCCCCGGCAATATACCGCCCTCCCGGTTAGTCAAAAACGCCACCTGATTCATTGGCTGCAATGCCAGCTGAGCAGCCAAATAACGAAATTGGGCCGGAAAACTCCGGTGTAGAAATAAGACACGCATTAATCTCCCTGCTCCTTTAAAACTATTTCATTTAATTTCGACGTTAAACCTCGCTCCCCCTGCGATTCATACTGCAGAAAAAGGGTTTTACTTTTATTCCGTCGAAACTACTTCTGTCGATGTAACAATGATACGATATCATAATAT
>DATMYQ010000384.1:0-4436 GCA_035560935.1 Patescibacteria group bacterium
TATTACTACCGTTCTCAAAGAGAGTTCACTTTTCTCAAGAATTTTCTTTGCAAAATCCTGCATAATGAGTCCGCAATATAATTCTAATACATCGTCTTTAGACTTAAAATAGCGATAAAAGGTTCTGCGGTCCAAGTCCGCCTTTTTAGAAAGTTCTTTAATCTGGATTTTTGCGAAAGGTTTTGTTTGCATTAGTTTTAGTAAAGCGTTGATAAACCATTCCTGCGCTTGAGTAGGTTTTAATTCTGCTGTTTCGTCCATGAAAATACCTCCATGTCTCACATTTTGAAATATGTAGCACTTACCGCCAATCTATTGATTTTTTCTACCGTTGAGCATACTATAAATTTGTAAATGTCACAAGCGAGGCATTTAAATACAAAAGACATATGGTTTTCAAATTTTGAGAGGAGGGATATTAATTACATGAAAAAAGAAATCAGCATAAAACGCCCGTTGGCAGTAATCATGGCGCTAATCATGGTACTTTGTGTGAGCATTACTTGCGCGAGTAGTGCTTTTGCGACGGATTTTGGCGACAAAAAATTTCAGGATTCGGCTCAAACATTGACAATCGTCTTTGATCCGAAAGGTGGAGTATTTGAGGATAATGGCACAACGGAAACTAGGGGGGTTGTTTTTTTTACCAATAGTATTGAGAATGAGAATCATTATTATAGCACAATTGCGATCACGGATATCCCTGCGTTAGAGGAACGTCCCGGTTATGCCTTCGAAGGTTGGTACATGGATGGGGACAAGCTGGAGGTTGGTGACCGTATTTTTAATGACGTCACATTTGACGCACAGTGGAGTGAGGTCAACATAACGGATGTTTCTGTGGAGGACAGCCCCGCGAAGGACTCTGTCGACGAAAACTTTACGCAGCCGGACGAGGAGGTAACAATCACCTTTGATCCGAAAGGTGGAGCATTTGAGGATAATGGCACAACGGAAACTAGGGAGATTATTTTTTTTACCAATAGCATTGAGAATGAGAATCATTATTACAGCATAATCGCGGTCACGGATATCCCTGCGTTAGAGGAACGTCCCGGTTATGCCTTCGAAGGTTGGTACATGGATGGGGACAAGCTGGAGGTTGGTGACCGCATTTTTGATGATGTCACATATGACGCACAATGGAGCGAGGTCATCGCGGCGAACGTTTCCGTGGCGGATAGTTCCGTGAAGGACTTTGGCGACAAAGACTTCACGCAGCCGGGCGAGGAGGTAACACTCTTCTTTGATCCGAAAGGCGGAGCATTTGAGAATAATGGCGCAACGGAAACCAAGGAAATTGCGCTTCCTGCCGAAGAAATTGATGATGAGAATTATTATTACAGTATAATCACAAGCACAGATATCCCAGTGTTGGAAGATCGCCCCGGTTATACCTTCGAAGGCTGGTACTTTGATGGAGAAAAGCTGGAGGCAGGCGACCACATTTATGGAGAACTCATCCAATTTGACGCGAAATGGAAGGGGACCAATGAGGCGGATGTTGATGAAGATGTCAAAGCGTTATTTAGTGGAACTCTCCCGGTTATTAAGTTTGGCGGGGTATCCGGTGAAACGGCTAAATTATCTGTCAAAACATTGGAAGATCAAAAAAGTACCGAGACTTTAGCTACAGACGCTGCCGCCTTAAATATTACATCACCTGACATAAACTCGGCAGTTCAGCTTGACATTTCCCTTGTCTCGGGAACAGTTGGCCCATATGGTGTTACAATCACGATGCCAATGCCGACGGCTCTGGCTGAGGCCAGCGAGATTGCCGCAATTCATTACGGCAAAACGACAGAAGCGATTAAGTGCGAGGTTTCAGAGGACACCCTGAGCTTTACTTTAGAATCCTTCAGCCCGGTTGTCCTTATAGCAGGCGAAGCACCGGAATATGCCACTGTTTATATTGAAAATGTGAAAGGCGGGGCACTTGCTGCTTTTAACTCTCGAGATGTGAAATTGCTGCCGGTTGGAGAAGATGTTCAGATAGCCATTGGAGATACACTTTATCTGTTAGCGTATCCGATGGAAGATGGTAAAGGAAGAATCGAATCTACCTCTACTAAAGCAGAAACGAAGAGCGGCCGATCTATTCCTCTGGTTGGTCCCTTCGATGGTTCGTATACCATTACAATCACCCAGGATACCATTCTCACAACAGCCTTTGAACGGGTTTCAACCAACGATGACGATTCAGTATCCGTCGAATCTGCACAGGAAGATTTCTCTGTAGCGGCAGGTGAGACAGGTACTTCAATCAGTACAACGCTGACCGCATCCCAGAACGGACGCGTTCTGAATGGCGCAAGGTTTACAAAGTCCGCAGAGGAAAGTGGCTTTGGTTTTACCGTGACGGAGGCTGGAGTGCTGACAAGCAACAGTGAGGTTGCCTTGGGACGCTATACACTTTACGTGGATGTTGTCTATGGCGGGGAAACCTATCCACAGATTCCTGTCGCTATAAATTCCGGCTCCTGCGTGACTCTTGAGCAGTACGTAGCGAATAATGTACGGAGCGACCTTCTCAATATGTGTTTCGACAAATCTATTGCCTATGCCAAGGGAACCACGATGAAAACGGTTTTGGAAAACGGATACTCGGCTTTCCCGATGTATAATTACGACACCTTTGCCGGCGTGTATACAGCCGATGGGAAAAAGGTTACCGATAGCGATGACGCGGTACCCCAGGATAAAAACTATTACTTTCTGAGACACGCTAACAATGACGGAAAGTTGTACGGCCTGACGGTTGAACCTCTTTCCAGCAGCAGCTCGGGTGGCAGCTCGGGCGGTGGTTCGAGCGGTGGTTCTGGCGCAACTGCCGGTGATGGGTCGGTGCCGAACTCCTCTATAGTAGAAAAAACAGATAAAGTGAAAATCACTCTTACCAGCAGCTCCACCAAAATATCCGCCTCTCAGATCCAGAACCTTACCGAAAAAAATAAGAATAAAGCTATTGTCCTTAACGGTCCCGATTATACCATCACCTTTGCCCAAGGCACTATGCAGGCCGCTGCCGGACAGACAGGTATCGACTTTGGTGTTAAGATCGACATCAGTGCCAGTAACAGCGGCCTCCAAGACATGGCCGGGGACAGCCTAGCTATGGTCTTAAGCTTCAACCACAGCGGGGCCTTGCCGGGAGAAGCCGCCATCACAGTCAAGGCGGGCAGCCAGTACGCGGGCCAAACCCTCCACTACTATTACCTTAATGAAATCACCGGTCAACTGGAATACAGGCAGAGCGTCATCGTAGACCAAAACGGCTTGGTCACTGTCACCCAGGACCATTGCTCGGACTACGTCTTCCTTACAAAAAAACTGCCCGGTACCGGGGACAGTCTGCGAAGAACTTATGGTGAGAATCGCTATGACACGGCGGTGGAAATTGCCAAAACCTACTTCACTGCTGGCGCGGACACGGTCATTCTCGCTCGGGGAGACATCTCCGCCGACGCACTGCCGGCGGTACCCCTAGCTAAGAAATACAACGCCCCGATTATGCTTACCTCCCCTGATAACCTGCCGGACAACGTCCTAGCCCAGATTAAAGTGCTGGGCGCTAAAAAGGTGATCATTGTCGGTGGTCCCGGAGCCGTGAAGCCTGCGGTAGCAGACCAGCTCGAAGCCCAGGGACTTGTTGTCGAACGGATCTACGGAGCCAACCAGTATGAAACCGCCTATGAAATCGCCAACGCACTGGGCAGCGCCACAGGTCAGGCTATTTTGGTCAACGGAACCAGCGAGCAAACTGCCTTCGCCGACGCTTTATCCATCGCCTCCTGGGCCGGACATCAGGGTGTACCTATTCTCTATGCGAGTGGAGAATCCGGAACATTGCCCGAAGCTACAAACCGGGCTTTCAAAGAACTGGGCATCAGCCAAACTCTCTTGATCGGCGGAACGGCTGTCCTGCCCCAGGCTCTGGAAAGCCTCGTCCCAGAGGCGACGCGCTATGCCGGAATCGACCGTTACGGCACCAATGCCCAGGTTCTGGGAAAATTCCAACCCAATCCGAAAGCCATTTATGTTGTCAGCGGTGGTGACTTCGCCGACGCTCTGGCTGCAGCGGCCGTAGCGGCTCGAAGCAACGGCTGGTTGCTCCTGACAGGCGCCCAAGAAGAAGGGCGAACAAACGGCCTAACGGCGGAGCAGGAAACCCTGCTGCAGGCAGCCAAAGGAACTGTGCAGGAATTTCAGGTCTTCGGAGGCACGATGGCTGTGCCTCAGGCCACGCTGGAAGCGGTCAAAGCCCTGCTTGGTCTGTAAAATTTCAAAATTCAGAAATTGTACATGAAACCTTTAGGTTTCATGTACAATTTTGAGGTTCCTTTTGATAACAACTTAGCAGAAATGGACTTGCGGATGCAGAAACTTCGGCAGAGTTGCGTTGTTTGTGAACGTCTGAGTAGTAACTATTAAGA
>DATMYQ010000385.1:0-8781 GCA_035560935.1 Patescibacteria group bacterium
ATGTTGAAATGATAAAACTGTTGACAGAATTGGATACGGCAGTCTCATTGGCTATGACTGAGATACAACGAAATTGTAAAGAATCACAATAAGCAAAATATTAATTGGGCTTTGTTTCCCACAAACTAGGAATGATAATCCTACGTTCGATGTTGGGGAAAGTAGCGGTCAATTCTTCCCGGCAAGCGGCGAAAAGATTGGATTTCATGCGGATTGACAAATCAGTTTTCAAGTGTTCCAATGTATCAACGCCAAAGATAATCACGTCAATGAGAGGGTGCGTGTATGCAAATAAAAATGCAGCCTCTGGTCGGGTAAAACCATATCGCTCTATAACCTGGTCGAATTTGCGCAATAGAGTCCCGGCCCGAGCGAGATGGACGGGAAGTTTATTTTCCGGCATCAATAGCAATCCTTGGATAAAAATGCTGCGGGCGAAGACCTGAACGTTATTTTCCCGGGCGATGTGGAAAAAATCTGTATAATCCAGGCGAGTGTCAAAAATATTATAAGGAATCTGGATTATATCCACAAGGCCACTTCTGACTATATCCATTGCCTGGCTAGTTTCGTAAATTGACACGCCGAAATGTTTGATTAGCCTTTCTTGGCGACAAAATTGGAGAGCAGTAATGACATTGGGATTATAGAAATTTTGCGGTGTGTGAAGCAAGTAACCGTAAAGGTAAGATTGCTGAAGTTGTCGGAGAGAAGATAATAGTTCTTCATGGATTTGATTAGTTGTGTCGGAGCGGCTGCTAAACTTTAAATTAGGACGAAGTTTCGATATTAGGTGTATTTGGGAGAGCGCGGTTGAAGCTTCATGATATTGTCCCAGCCTATCTTCTGCGTTCCCGTAGGCAGTGGCAGTATCAATAAAATTTATGCCGGCCGGTATGGCGTGATCAAGTATGGAAAAAACATCGGATAAAGAAGGTTGACCAGTAAAATTATTGATTCCGTAATTCATACCGAATTGTGCGGTTCCTAGACAAAGTGACGGTGTTGATGTTTTGGCAGACATTGCATAATGGCTCCTCATATAAAATATGAATTCATTTTACAAGACGGTGCAGGAAAACACAACCAGGTGTGGAAATACTTCCAGGGCTTAAAGAGTGTTTGTAAAACTGTCCGCAGTGCTCGAAATAATAGGCAACAGATGCAAATCTGGCCGTGTTTTTTGTGAGAAAAGAGGAATGAAAAATGGGAGAAACACTATTTGTAGCCGAAGTATCAAGCAATCATCATGCGGACCTTGATCGCTGCCGGCAGTTTATTGATGTGGCGGCAGACATAGGTTGCCGCGCGGTCAAATTTCAGCTGTTTAAAATCAAAGAATTGTTTGCTCCGCAGATTTTGCAACGTAGCGCTCTTCATCGTGAACGGCAACAGTGGGAACTGCCGGTAAACTTTTTGCCGGAATTAGTTCGGCGCTGCCGGGAGAAAAATGTGCAGTTTGGCTGTACGCCATTTTATCTGGACGCAGTGGACGAATTGGAGCCTCACGTGGATTTCTACAAAATCGCCTCTTATGAGTTGTTGTGGGATGATTTGCTGCGCCGGTGCGCAGCGACTGGAAAACCGATTGTATTGTCCACTGGTATGGCGGATCTGACGGAAACCCGGCATGCTGTTGCGGTATTGCGTGAAGCCGGCTGTTGCCGGCTGACCTTGCTGCATTGTGCTTCTGTCTATCCGGTCCGGTCAAATCAGTGCAATTTACAGGTGTTGGAAACGTTGCGCCGGAATTTTGACTGCCCGGTGGGTTGGTCTGATCATAGCGCCTGTCCGGACGTCATTTTCAGAGCGGTGCATCGCTGGCAGGCTGATATGATCGAGTTTCATTTGGATTTGGACGGTCAGGGAGCAGAATATTCGTTTGGACATTGTTGGTTGCCGCCAGCGATACGCCATGTTATCACATCGGTAAACAACGGCATTGATGCTGATGGAGACGCTTGTAAACGGCCCAGCGCAGCTGAACGGAAAGAACGGGAGTGGCGGGCTGATCCGATAGACGGATTGCGACCGCTGCTGCCTATTCGCGATTCGTGGAAAGGATGATAAATATGAACGGACAGGATTTGTACCGGCAGGCAAAACGCCGTATTCCCGGCGGGACACAGCTGTTGTCCAAGCGGCCGGAACTGTTTTTGCCGGACTGTTGGCCACCGTATTATCGTCAGGCCAGCGGTAGCAGAATTGAAGATATAGATGGCAATTGGTATACTGACATGAGTATGATGGGAGTCGGAGCCTGTATTCTCGGCTATGCGGATCCGGAAGTTGATGACGCCGTAAAGGCGGCAATCACCGCTGGCGTCCAGTGTACGTTGAATGCGCCGGAGGAAGTCGAACTGGCCGACCTCTTGTGTGAACTGCATCCCTGGGCTGATATGGTCCGTTATACCCGCAGTGGCGGTGAAGCGATGGCGATGGCGGTACGGATTGCCCGGGCTCATACCGGCCGGGACAAAGTGGCTTTTTGTGGTTATCATGGCTGGAGTGACTGGTATCTGGCCGCGAACCTGGGCAACGGCGATGCGTTGGATGATTCGCTGATTCCCGGGCTGCCGCCGGCTGGCGTACCGCGTGGCCTGGCCGGCACTGCGTTTCCGTTTCATTACAACCAGATCGAGGAACTGGAAGCCATTGTCGCCGGTCACGGCCGGGAACTGGCGGCCATTGTAATGGAGCCACGACGCAGTCAGGAACCGGCGCCCGGCTTCCTGGAAAGCGTGCGGAGGATTGCCGACCAGTTGGGGACGGTGCTGATTTTCGATGAAATCACTACCGGGTTCCGGATGACAGCCGGCGGGATTCATTTGTTGTACGGCGTACAGCCGGATATGGCTGTGTTGGCCAAAGCGATGGCTAACGGGTACGCGATGGCGGCGGTGATCGGTAAAGAACCGGTGATGGACAACGCACAGGCCAGTTTTATCAGCAGCACCAACTGGACGGAGCGGATCGGTCCGACGGCAGCGCTGGCGACCATACGCAAGTATCGGCGGATCAACGCGGCGGAACATTTGCAGGCTATTGGTCAAGCGGTGATGGACGGCTGGCAGGCAGCGGCGGTCAAGAACGGCTTGCGTCTGCATGTAGAGGGTTTACCCAGCCTGAATCATTTTTGTCTGGAATACGACGATGAATTGACGCTGACCACCCTGTTTACTCAGCGCATGCTGCAGCGGGGCTACTTGGCCTATAGCCAGTTTAAAGCCTCGTTGTCTCATACCGAGGATGATGTGGCCGCCTACCTGACGGCTGTTGGTGAGGTTTTCGCTGAGCTAGCCGAGGCGGTTGACCGAAATGATGCGGAGAAACGCCTCCAGGGGCCGCCGGCCCGCCGAGGCTTTTACCGCTTGGCATGAACGGAGCGCAAAATTGCGAAGTGCTGATCCGCTGCGATGCTAACGCACGGGTAGGAATGGGCCATGCCGTGCGTTGCTTGGCTTTGGCGGATGAGTTGACCAAGAGGGACTGCCGGGTGCGGTTCGCGCTGCGCAATAGCGCAGTGGGGGCATCCTTGGCCGGTGATGCCGGTTATACAGTATATGAAGATCCGGAAGCACCGGGACCAAACGACGCGGACTGCGGTACGATCTGGCTGGACAGTCTTTTGGACGAGTTGGGTATAACGGTGCTGGTGTTAGATATTCGCGACAGTTTGCCGCTGGCCTGGTTGCGGCAATTGCGGCAGCGTTCGCCGGCTTTGTTGATCGTTGTGATCGACGATCCCAGTGAACGCCGTCTCGCCGCTGACTTGGCCTTTTATCCGCCGACTCCGGCGGCTCTGCGGCTGACGTGGCCGGATTTTAACGGGTTGCTGCGTTGTGGCTGGGATTGGGTGATGTTGCGGCCGGCGTTTGCCGCAAGGACTCATCTGGGATTAGCAGACACCCCCCATACTTCACCGCCCCGGCTGCTGGTTACTATGGGTGGTAGTGATCCCGCCGGGATGACACTGTTGGCGGTGGATGCGTTGGCCTGTCTGCCGGAAGCATTTGAACCGGTACTGGTGCTGGGCAAGGCTTTTGTTCATGACAACGTCTTGGATCAACGGCTGGCCGCTTTGTCCCGGCCATTTACCGTGTATCGGAACGTGACCGATATGGCGGCGCTGATGCGTGAATGTCAGTTGGCTTTGGCGGCTTTTGGCGTGACGGCGTATGAACTGGCTGCCTGCGGAGTACCGGCGTTATATTTAGCGCTGACGCCAGAACATGCCGACGCTTGCTGCGGTCTGGCAACGGCCGGTGCGGCAGTTTGCCTGGGATTGGCGCAGGAGACGACTGCGGCGGCCGTCGGCGACGCTGTCCGGGACCTGTTGCGCGATCCAATGCGTTGCCACGAAATCTCCCGGCGGGCGGCCGCGTTAATTGACGGACGGGGCGTGGTCCGGATTGCCGCTGATATCCTGGCGATGTTCACGCGACGGGAAACCGGCGACTCATACTCCTGAATACATAAATAGTGCAAAGGGGAACCATAAATGAATCAAATGGTGGAGTGGCAACAACATCGGGGACCTGCTGTGGCGGCCGCCAACGGGGTTGATATTATTGAATGTGAGACTTGTGGTTTTAAACATGCGATACCGATTCCCACACCGGTTGAACTGGCGGCTACTTATAGCGGCCAGCCGTTTGTCAGCGTACCAGATGACCGGGAAGGCGAATGGCTGCAAAACGTTTATCGGGATCGGTACGAGACGCTGGAGGAGTTATTGCCGGCAGAGCGGCGACGTTTATTGGATATCGGCAGCGGCGCCGGCACTTTTTTGCTGTGCGGACAGGAACGGAACTGGCAGGTGAGAGGGATCGAACCTTGTGCAGAATTGGCGGCATACTCGCGACAGCAAGGGCTGGACGTGATGACCGGATTTTTTGATTCGGTAACGGTGGCGGAACTGGTGCTGGCCGATGCTGTTGCCATCAATGAGGTACTTGAGCATATTCCGGCGCCGATTGAATTCCTGCAGTTGGCGACTTCGCTTTTGCAGGCCGGAGGTATACTGACAGTGACTGTGGCCAATGAATTTAATCCGCTGCAGACTGCCTACCGCCAAATTCGGGAGGTTCCGCCCTGGTGGCTGGTCCCGCCGGTACATGTGAACTATTTTGACACCCGCTCCCTGCCGCAGCTCTTGGGTCGCCTGGGTTATGACGTCCTGCACGTGGAGGCCACTTTTCCTATCGATATGTTTTTGCTGATGGGAGAAGAGTATCTGGGAAATCTGGCGTTAGGCGGACAATGTCATGAACGCCGGCGCACGTTTGAACTCAACATGCGGGCTGGCGGACAAAATAGCGTGAAACGGGCTTTGTACCGTAAAATGGCCGAAATCGGCTTGGGACGGGAAGTAACGGTATATGCCCGCAAGTATTGAGAAAAGGAAATAAACACGGAAAGGAATGTCTATGCTTAACTTGCGTGATATGAAAGTGGTGATCACCGGTGCTGCCAGCGGTCTGGGAGCGGCGCTGGCCCGGGGCTTTGCCGCCCGGGGCTGTCAACTGGCGCTGAGCGCGCTGCAACCAGTGCCTTTAGAGCAATTGACCAGAGAACTCGCTAGTGTTACGGGGCTGGTCCGCAGTATGTCCGGCGATTTTCGTGACCTAACCGTGGTCAAACGCTTTGCAGACTTTATTTTGCGAGAGTTCACTCATGTGGATATCCTGATCAATAACGCCGCGATGATTGTTCCAGGTCGTATTGGGCATAGCGATTTTGCCAACTGGCAGGATGTATTGCAGGTGAATTTGACAGCACCCTGTTTGCTGGTCAATGATTTGGCGGCGGCGATGAACGAACGCAGCGCCAGTCCGCTGGTGGTGAATATCGCGTCGGTGGCGGCGCTGCAGGGGGCTCCCTATGAAGCGTCCTACGTGGTGGCTAAGTCCGGATTGCTGGGCTTGACCGCAGCCATCAATGAAGAATTCCGCATGTATGGCCGTTTGCGGGCCATGACGCTCTGCCCCGGCAATATGGATACGGCTATTTGGCCGTCGACCGAGGGCTGGCCGGGGATTTCCCGCACGCCGAGGGATCGCTTGATGGATCCTATCACGGTAACGCAGTCATTGATCCGGATGATTGAAGTGAGTGATGAAATTGATATCACTCAAATGGTTTTGACACCACGTAAAGATATCAACGGCTCGGAACCGTTGGAAAACCCTATTTTCAGCAAAAAGGAGATTGGAAAATGACCAGTATTTCTTGGATGCAGAGCCTAGAACAACTCAAGAAATTGCCTGTGCATGAATTACCGGGCGTTGCCGGTGAAGTTCGGCGGTTTTTGCTTGAATCCCTGGCGGCAACCGGCGGTCACATTGGCGCCAGCCTGGCGACGGTGGAATTGACGATCGCTCTCCATTATGTATTTGAATCACCGCAGGATCAGTTGCTTTGGGATACCGGGCATCAGGGGTATGCTCATAAACTGTTGACCGGGCGGTATGATCGGTTTCCCACGTTAAACAGTTACGGCGGTATGAGCCGTTTCGTTGCCCGGGCTGAGAGCGTTCATGACGTAATGGATGCCACACACGCCGGAACGGCTATCTCTACCGGTCTGGGGATTGCTCTTGCTAAAAAGCTGCAGCAGGATTCCAGCTATACTGTGGCCATTGTTGGCGACGGCGCGTTGGCCGAGGGGCTCAGCCTGGAAGGACTGAACCATGCCGCGGTGGAAGCGGGAATCCGTCTGGTCGTCGTGATTAACGACAACGGTTTTGCCATCAGTCCCGGTTTCGGTGCAATCCATAACTACCTAGCCGCACGACAGGTCGGCGCAGCTGTTTCCGACACCCTGTTTACCGCGCTGGGAATGGAGTATATTGGTCCGGTGGACGGCCATGATCCCGCCGCCTTGGTGGCGGCGCTCGAACAGGCGAAGTTGGCGGTGAAACTGCCGGTAGTTCACGTCAAGACTGAAAAAGGCCATGGTTTGCCGCCGGCTGCCGACCATCCATACCGGCTGCACTTTTCCTTCCCGTTTGACCAGGAAACCGGTAAGACATTGCCTGGTTATGCCAGCGTTGGTTATCCCGATCATGCGGCGCAAGTGATCAAGAAAGCCATGGATCAGGATCAGCGGATCGTTGCCATCACTCCCTCGACCAAATATGCTACGGGGCTGGAATCAGTGTTTAAGGAATATCCTGAAAGGTGCTTTGATCCCGGTATGGCAGAACAGCATGCTATGAGTTTGACGGCCGGTTTTGCATTGGCGGGCTGCAAGCCGGTAATCTTTTACCAGTCCACCTTTATGCAACGGGCGTTTGATCAGTTGTTTCACGACGTTTGCTTTATGGAACTTCCGGTGCTCATCCTGGCGGCCCGGGCCGGTCTGGCGGGTTACGACGGAGCGACCCATCACGGTATCTATGATATTTCTTATCTGCGGGGTCTGCCCAACCTGACCATGATGTACCCTAAAGACCGCTTTGAAATGGAACGGATGATCATGGATAGCCTGAATCATTTGACCGGACCGGTTTGGATCGGCATGCCCTATGGGCCGATCGATGCACTGGATGAGAATGTTTTAAACGAATCCGCTGCCTCGTTTGCCCAGGCGGAAGAGGTGCTGGCCGGCAAAGATTTGCTGCTGGTTACGATGGGTAACAAGTATAAAGAGGGGCTGGAGACAGTGACGACATTGCGGCAGTCCGGTGTGGATGCCGGATTGCTTAATTTACGCCATCTTAAACCGCTGCCGGTCGAACAACTGTGCCGTTTGCTGCGCTCGACGCCACGAGTGGTCAGCCTGGAAGAAAATATCGTTGACGGAGGTATGGGCAGCGCTCTGGCTGAACTGATTTTAGACGCCGACATCCCATTGATGGAATTGCTGCGTTTGGGATTGCCGGGACAGTTTATTGAAGGGGGCAGCACTGCCGAATTGATCAGCATTTTCGGGTTGGATTCGCCCGGGATTCTTGCCTCCATACAGAGGAGGTGGCCAGCGCTGTGTCAGAAATAAAGCATACTGAGTTATCGATGAACCGTTTGGCCGGTAAGTTCGCGTTGGTTACCGGCGCCTCCCGGGGGATTGGCCGGGCGATTGCGTTGCGATTAGCCCGAGAGGGTGCGGACGTCGCGATTACTTATGCCCAAAACCGGGAAATGGCTGAAACGGTGGCGGCGGAAATTCAAACCCTTGGGCGGCGCTGTCTTTGTCGGCAAATGAACGTTGCGCAACGCGACAGCGTACGGACGATGGTGACTGCGATTCGCGAACGTTGGAACCGGCTGGACATCCTGGTTAACAACGCCGGCATTCTCCAACTGAAGCCTTTTGCGGAACTGACCGATGTTGACTGGGATGATATGTTGGCGGTTAATCTCAAAAGTGTATTTCTCTGCTCACAGGAAACGTTGCCGTTGTTTAAGAATCAAGGGGGCGGAACCATCATCAACATCTCTTCCGTCGGTGGTCAGACAGGTGGGACGATGTCGCCTCATTATGCGGCGGCCAAAGCCGGAGTTATTTCTCTGACTAAGTCTACCGCCAAGATTATGGCTCCCTGGGGTGTGACCGTCAACGCCATTGCACCGGGATATATCCGTACGGACATGTATGATACTATTACCAGCACCACCGAATCGGAAGCGGACATCGAACGTAAAGTACCGCTGGGAAAGGCGGGCGAGGCGCCTGACGTAGCGGCTGCGGCTGCTTTTTTGGCATCTTCTGATGCTCGTTATATTACGGGGCAGGTGATCAATGTCAATGGTGGAGTATTTGTATAATTAGGTAATAAT
>DATMYQ010000386.1:0-37993 GCA_035560935.1 Patescibacteria group bacterium
ATATTAAAAACGCGAAAAAATGGAAACGGGGGCCTGAATCATGAAGCGGATTTGGCGAATGGGATACTGTAAGGGGTATGGTTTGATGCTGGGACTGTTGGCGGTGATCTGTGGTGTGTGTCTGCCGCTGAATCCGGCGGCCGCATCGGCTTATCAGGACTGGACTGGAGTTTGGATGACGAATTTCGGTAAAATGAAACTGGAGCAAAACGGACGCATGGTCTACGGAAACTGGGGCGCGGACCGGGGCACGAACGGACAACTGGAGGGACAACTTACCGACGAATGGGGTTTTTATCTGCAGGGAAAGTGCCAGGAAGAAGGGAAGAGCGGCGGTTTCCAGGTAAAAATAATTGAAAGTAATGAAAGCTTCTCCGGATGGTTATACACGCAGGACGATTTTTGGTTTGGACGTCGCCTGCACGTGGAGGATGCTGCTGCCCGCCAGCAGTGGCTGGACGTGTTGAATAATTCGCCGTATCACGTGACCGCGATGTTCATTTGCCCGGCAGGATCGGAAGAATGGCGGGAAGTATTGGGCGGCCGGGAGTTGCGCAGCGGTCAGCAGCGCAAAGTGATTTTTTTGCTGGATGACAGTGTGGAGCGCTGGGACGTGAAAATCGTAAATTCCAATGGTGACTTTGCCGTATTTTCCGGACAAAGCATCAAAAAAGACCACACCAGCATTCATTATTATTATCGCGATGGCAGCGGAGCGATCCAGTTCGGCGTTGGCTAACGCTCCGGAGAACGGGAAGAGGGGATGAGAAAATGCCGAAAAACAAGTGGATTCAGGCGGGAGTAGCCACTGGCATCGGCAGTTTGCCGCATCAAACGGAAGCAGAGGCCCTGGCGGTAGTCGCCGGGGCGTTACCTTACTGGCCGCATTGGCCGCAATTGCCGGCTAAACACGATGAACAGGGTTTTGTGGTTCAGTACGTCCAGCCTTTGCGGGCTCATGGACTGTTGAACGTGATACCACCGCGCGACCCGGTGTTTGTGCGCAGGCAGCCGGGCTGGGAAGAATGCAGTCTGGCTTTTTACGAAGCGTATCTGGCGTTCGTCAGCGGCAATGACACCGGCTATTTCTCTCTGCAGGGAGAAGCCTTTGCCGGTTTGGACGCTTTTGTGGACCGCTTTGACCGGCTGTTTCCGGCCGCTTGTGGGGTGAAGGGGCAGGTCAGCGGGCCGTTGACGGTGGGGTTACAGATTAAGGATGAAGAGGGACGGGCCTGCTTCTATGATGACAACCTTCGGGATATTCTGGTGAAATGTCTGGCAATCCAGGCTGTACTGGTGGCGCGGCGCTTAAAGGCACTGGGTAAACCGGTGCTGTTGTTTTTAGATGATCCCGGTCTGTTTTTGATTGGGTCGTCTCACTACATCACGCTGATACCGGAAATTTGCCGGCAGGCGTTGCTGGAAGCGATTGAATTGCTGCACCGGGAAGACGTTCGGGTCGGTGTGCATGCCTGTTCCGGCATGGACTGGTCGCTGCTGTTTGATTTGCCGCTGGACATGGTGAGCTTTGACGCTTATCATTATTTCCCCAGTATGCTTGTGCAGGCGAGCGCCTTGCAAGCATATCTGGAGTGGGGCGGCCATCTGGCCTGGGGAATCGTTCCCACGTCGGACGAAGCCTGGCAGGAAACGCCAGAATCCCTGGCGACCCGGTTTGCGGCGCAGGAGAAAGAATTGGTCGAACGAGGTGTTGACCGGGATTTGCTGCGGGAACAGATGATCTGGACGCCCAGTTGCGGTACCGGGGCTTTGCCGGTGGATCTGGCCGAGCAGGTGTATCGTTTGCTGGGAGCGTTGAATTTCTAATCGCAGGCTAGGCGGACGCAGAAGGGAATAGCCGGTGCGGGTCGTTAATGACGCGGGATGCTAATTTCGTTTATCGGAATTTGCTGCTATAATAGAATCGTTGAATGAGTTATGCAGGTCACAGGGAGGTATTTATGCAAACTTTTCTTATCACCGGAGGCGCGGGGTTTATCGGCAGCCATTTTGTGCGGGAAGTGATCCGGAATACGGCTCACCGGGTGGTGAACCTGGATAAATTGACCTATGCGGGCAACCTGGACTCGTTGGCGGATGTGGCCGACCATTCCCGGTATTTTTTTCGACAGGGCGACATTGGCGATGAAACGCTGGTAACAGACCTGCTGACACAATATAGGCCAGATGCGGTGGTGCATTTTGCGGCGGAATCCCATGTGGACCGTTCTATCGATGGTCCGGCGGCGTTTATTGAGACGAATATCGTGGGAAGCTTTCGCTTGCTGGAAGCGGTACGGAAATATTGGCGGGATTTGCCGGCAGAGCGACAGAAACAGTTCCGGTTTTTACATATTTCCACGGATGAGGTTTTTGGCACATTGGGCGATGAAGGGTATTTCACGGAAAGCACGGCTTATGCCCCCAATTCACCGTATTCGGCGTCGAAAGCAGCTTCAGATCATTTGGTACGGGCGTATCATCATACTTACGGGTTGCCGGTATTGACCACGAATTGTTCCAATAACTATGGTCCGTATCAGTTTCCGGAAAAATTAATCCCGTTGATTATCGGCAACGCGCTGGCCGGCAAACCCCTGCCGGTGTATGGTTCGGGACTGAATGTCCGGGATTGGCTGTACGTGGAAGATCATTGCCGGGCTTTGCTTACAGTACTGGGAAACGGCCGGCCGGGTGAAACATACAATATTGGCGGGCATAACGAACGGACGAACATTTCCATCGTCCGGGCGATTTGTGACTTGCTGGACCGCAAAAGACCGCGGGAAGACGGCCAATCCTACCGGGGGCAGATTGTGCATGTACAGGATCGTCCCGGCCATGACCTGCGCTATGCCATTGATGCGGCAAAAATTGAAAAAGAGCTTGGCTGGACGCCGCAGGAAACGTTCGAAACCGGCATAGAGAAAACGGTGGACTGGTATTTGAATCATAGCGAATGGGGCCGGCGGGTCTGCGATGGCAGTTATCGGGGAGAACGGCTGGGGACGATTTGAAACGGGGGCTGAGTTCATGGGAGTTCAAAAAGGAATTATTCTGGCCGGTGGTTCGGGTAGCCGTCTGTATCCGTTGACCCAGGCCGTCAGTAAACAATTGATGCCAATATATGACAAACCGATGATTTATTATCCTTTGTCGGTGCTTATGCTGGCGGGTATCCGGGATATTTTGATTATTACCACGCCGCAGGATCAGACGGCGTTTCGGGTACTGCTGGGTGACGGCAGGCAATGGGGATTGCAACTGACGTATGAAGTGCAGCCCAGTCCTGACGGACTGGCTCAGGCGTTCTTGCTCGGCAAGCGGTTTATTGACGGAAAAAGTTGCGCATTGGTTTTGGGCGATAACATATTTTATGGTCATGGTTTCAGCAAAAAACTGCAGGCGGCAGCGGACCGGACGGACGGTGCCACCGTGTTCGCTTACTGGGTCAAGGATCTGGAATGTTATGGCGTAGTGGAATTTGACGGTAACGGGCAGGCGCTGAGCCTGGAAGAAAAACCGCTTCAGCCCCGGTCCCATTTTGCCGTGACCGGATTGTATTTCTATGATGCGCAAGTGGTCGAGCTGGCGCAAAGCCTCAAACCGTCCCCGCGCGGTGAACTGGAGATTACTGACCTGAACCGGTTATACCTGGAAAATGGCGGGCTGCGGGTCGAAACCCTGGGACGGGGTTATGCCTGGCTGGATACCGGCACCCACGACTCGTTGCTGCAGGCCGCGAACTATATTGCCACGATTCAGGAACGCCAGGGTCTGCAGGTGAGTTGTCCGGAAGAAATTGCGTACCGGATGGGATATATCACCCGGGAGAGATTGGCGCAATTGGGTGAAACGATGAAAAAAAATGCTTACGGCCAATATTTGCTGCAATTGGCCGCAGAAGGCCGGGGGTGAGCGGATGAAGACTTTGAATACGGGAATACCGGGAGTGGTGATCGTTGAACCGGATGTACATGGTGACCACCGGGGATTTTTCATGGAAACCTGGTCGCAGCGAAAGTATTATGAAATGGGACTGCCAGAAGGGTTTGTTCAGGACAATCTGTCATATTCGGCCCGGGGAACTCTGCGGGGACTGCATTATCAGCACCCACATTCACAGGGAAAGTTAGTTTCGGTAGTACAGGGCGAGGTCTTTGACGTGGCTGTGGATATCCGCCGCGGTTCGCCTACATTTGGTAAATGGGAAGGGGCTCTTTTGTCGGGGGACAATCATCGGCAGTTTTATATTCCTCCCGGTTTTGCCCATGGTTTTTGCGTGGTCAGCTCAATGGCGTATTTTTACTATAAATGCACGGATTTTTATGCGCCAGAATGTGAAGGCGGCATCCAATGGAATGATCCGGACATTGGGATTGTCTGGCCAGTGACGGATGTTTTGCTGTCGGATAAGGACGCCCGGTATACCCGACTGCGGGACATTCCGGAAAGCCAGTTGCCGCCATGGAGGGAACGCCAGTGAAAATTTTGATTACCGGTGCTGGCGGACAACTGGGGCGGGAACTGACCCGGCAGGCATCAGAGCATGAACTGATACTGACCGATGTGGCGAAAATGGATATTTCCTCCCACGAACAAGTGCGGGAAATTTTCCGGCAGGTAAGGCCGGAAGCCGTTCTGCATTGCGCCGCCTATACCCAGGTGGACCGGGCGGAAACCGATTTTGACGGAGCCTACCGGATCAATGTGGCCGGCACGAGGAATGTGGCCGCGGCTTGTCTGGAGACGGACGCCCGGATGATATACGTAAGCACGGATTATGTGTTTGACGGCGTGCAAAATCGACCATACCGGGAGTATGATCCCGTCAATCCCCAGAGTGTTTACGGACGGACGAAATGGCTGGGAGAAGAGATGGTTCGCCAGGTTCTGGGACGGCATTATATCCTGCGGACCTCCTGGCTGTATGGTGAAGGACATAATTTTGTCCGGACTATGCTGAAATTAGCCAGAGAAAAGGACCAATTACAAGTGGTGAACGATCAAACCGGTTCGCCAACCCTGGCCAAAGATTTGGCCAGGGTGATGCTGCAATTGATACGGACGGACGCTTACGGAACCTATCACGTATCCGGCAACGGCTGCTGTACCTGGTATGAATTTGCCTGCCGGATTTTTCAGCTGGCAGGAATATCTATTCCGGTGCAGCCTGTTACCACGGCGTGCTTTGCCCAGCCGGCCCGGCGGCCCGTTTATTCGGTGCTGGACAATTATTTGCTGGCGATGACGATGGGGGATTCCATGCGGCATTGGGACGAGGCACTGCAGGAATATCTGGCGGCAGGAACGGCGTAATACAGCTTGGAAAGTGCAGTAAAACCATTAACAAAAAAGGCGGTGTCGCATGTCGAAAAAACATAAGGTGCGCAAAGCGGTGATTCCGGCAGCCGGTTTGGGGACGAGATTCTTACCGGCCACCAAGGCACAACCGAAAGAAATGCTGCCGATTGTGGACAAACCGGCCATTCAGTACATTATCGAAGAAGCCATTCAGTCGGGGATTGAGGAGATTCTGATTATCACCGGCCGCAACAAGCGGGCCATTGAGGATCATTTCGACCGGGCGGTGGAATTGGAATTGACGCTCAAAGCACAGGGGAAATACGAGTTATTGGCTCTGGTGGAAGAGTTATCGGATGTCACGCTGCATTATATCCGTCAAAAAGAAGCAAAGGGGTTGGGACACGCGGTGTTGTGCGCCAAACAATTTGTCGGCAATGAGCCGTTTGCCGTACTGCTCGGCGATGATATCATTGACGCCAATGTTCCCTGCTTGCGGCAATTGATGGACGTGTATGACGACTGCCCCGGCACGATTTTGGGAGTGCAGGAAGTGACCAGGGAAAAGGTTTCCAGCTATGGTATTGTCAAGCCGGTGCCCATCAAGGACAATGTCTGGAAGGTGGAGGATCTGGTGGAAAAACCGTCGTTGGAGGAAGCCCCCTCGCGGTTGGCGGTGTTGGGACGTTACATTATCGAACCGGAAATTTTTGCCCTGCTGGAAGATACTCCCCCGGGCAGGGGCGGCGAGATTCAACTGACGGATGGCTTACGGCGCCTGGCGGCGATCAAGCCGGTATACGCCTACCAATTTGAAGGACGGCGTTATGATGTGGGCGACAAACAGGGATTTTTGGAAGCTACCGTCGAATTTGCCCTAAAACGTTCGGATTTGCGGGAACCGTTTCTGAAATATCTGATCACAACATTAGGACCGCTTTTGAACAAAAGAGCATAATGAGTTGCTAAAAACCAGCAAAAAGAAATTGGAAGGACGTGGATAATCGTGAATAAAAATGCGTTTTCCAGCCTAAAACTAGAATCCGGTTTCGTATTTGATTTTACCAACTTATTTGGTGAGGGGAAGGTGACGGCGGAAGATCTGGCTGCGATTGATGAACGGCTGCAGGCGGCGCACCGGGCGGTGGAATATATGCGCTCCACGGGTGAAGTGAGGGGACATTTATCCAAAGACGGTACTCCGGAAAAAGTTTTATTCAGCCAATTACCCTACATTGCCGACGGCAACCTGAATTCGCCGGCTTCTCTGCAGCGGCTGGAAGAATTCGGCCAGTCTTTGCGCCACCGGGTGGATGCCGTCGTTTCCTTCGGGATCGGCGGTTCCTATCTGGGCAACAAAGTCTTGTTTGACGTTCATTGCGGTGAGTTTTGGAATCATAAATCTCCGGAGGAACGTGACGGCTATCCCCGCCTGTATTTCAGCGGCAATAATATGGATCCCCGGCGAACCCGGGAATTGACCGGGGAACTGTTTGCCGAGGCCCGGCGTAAAACAGCGCAAGCCGGCACCGAGCCTTATCGGGTGCTGCTGATGGTGATTTCAAAGTCCGGGGGCACACTGGATACGATGTCCAACTTCATGGTGATGTATGACGACTTGCTGAAACAGGAACCTCTATTGGCCGTGGAAGTAGTGGCTGTCACCGATCCGGCGACCGGATCGGGGGAAACGTTATTGCACAAACTGGCGGTAGAGAAGGACTGGCCCATGTTCAGCGTTCCGGACGGTGTTGGCGGCCGGTTCAGCGTATTTTCGGAAGTGGGATTGGTGACGGCCGCCTGTATCGGCCTGGATATCCGGGCGTTTCTGGCCGGGGCCCGGGCGATGGATGAAGCCTGCCGTGACGGAGACATCCGCCGGAATCCGGCGCTGCTGAATGCAGCGCTGAAATATCTGGCGGCGGAAAAATATGGCCGCAATATTGAAGTGTTCATGCCATACGCGGATTACCTGAAATCGGTGGCGGAATGGTATATTCAACTGCTGGCCGAGTCACTGGGTAAGAAATTTGACCGGCAGGGGCGGGAAGTATGTTATGGCCGGACGCCGATTGTGGCGGTGGGAACTACCGATATGCATGCCCAGACGCAGCAGCATCAGGACGGCAAACGGGATAAGGTGGTGCAGTTTGTCCAGGTACGGGACTGGGAAGCGGATCCGCTGATTCCCAATGTTTTTCCTGCCGTGCCGAAATTGGCGGAAATTTCGGGGCTGCATCTTAGCCAGGCTCTGGATGCCGCCCGGGAGGCCAACGCGGCGGCTCTGGCCAGCGACGGTCGTTTCAGTGCCTTGTTTGTTATGCCGCGGCTGAACGCCTGGCATTTGGGGGAACTGCTGTATTTACTGGCGTTGTCGATTGCGTATGAAGGGGAGCTGGCGGATGTTGACGCGTTCGACCAACCGGGCGTGGAAGCCTATAAACGTTTGCTGGGGCCGCGCCTGCAGCAGGGAAACAAGCAATGAAGCGGCAGCCATAAAGAAAATGATAAAATCCGCATTTTCCGTCGGAAAATTGCGGATTTTATTTTCATGGTCATTGGCACTTCAAGATTTTAGCAGGAAAAACGTTTTTAAACGCGAAAGTCAGTTAAGTGGAGAGGGTTTACAAATTATTATGCCATTGACAGGATTAAAGAGCGATGATTACAGATGGGAAAGTTGCCGGAGTGCGGTGGCAGAAGCTGCTGCTTTACATTGTTATTGTTACCGCCGCGGGGCTTTTTTGGCTGGGAGGAGCGTTGTGGTTTGCTCCGTCTGCGCCGCCGCCGTCTGCCGGTCAACCGTCTGCGCCGCCATCGCCGGCAGCGATTTCTCCTCGATCTGTGGCGGTGAAGAACTATGGAAACTGGGCTGAACTGAGAGATCCTTTTCGGTACGGTGGCTCGGCTGGTTACCTGACCGCCGCAGGGCCAGCTGTTGCCGAACCGGCAACATTGGCTGCCCGGAACGGATCGAACTCACTGCCGGTATTGACCGGAGTTGTTCTTGGCGGTGAACCGGTGGCGATTATGCGCTGGGCCGGTAAAAGCCAGGCCTACAAGATCCGGGAACGGATCGGGGATTATACGGTGATCGCCATTGACGCCAGTTCGGTGATCCTGGCCGGTTCTGCCGGTTCACATACGCTGGTGCTGGGAAGGTGAAGCGGGTGCGACCAGGGAAAAACAGGATGCGCAGACTGTTAGGGATACTGACGCTGGTGATTTTCAATCTGCTTCTGCCGATAATTTGGCCTGCTGCGGAGCGGGGCCCCTGGTTGGCGGCCGGAACGGATTTCATGGGATTTGGGCGCGGCCGGGCGGCCGCGACGGAATCCCGGGTGGAACAGATGAATATTCAAAACGGCGATGTGCGGGATGTGCTGATGGCACTGGCCAAAACCGCCGGCGCGAATATGATTGTTGATGAATCCGTGACCGGTACGGTCACCGCCCAACTGAGGGATGTTTCTTTTGAAGAGGCGCTGGTGTTGATCACCCGGACCAAAGGGCTGTCTTTTCAGCGGCGGGACGGTGTGATTATTGTCGGTAGCGGTGAACAGCTGGGTAAAGGCTTTGATGAGTTACATATACTGCCGCTGAAATATGCCGGTGCCAAGGATGTGGCGGAGGTGCTGGGAGCCGCCCTGCGGGAACGTGCCGGTGAAAAAAATCAGCGGCTGCGGGTGGATACCTCCCGGAATATAGTTATCTTCTGGGGAACGCCCGCCGAAAAAGAACAAATTGAGCGCTTGCTGGCGGAACTGGACGCACCGCCGCCACAAATTTCTCTGGTGGCCCGGGTTGTGGCGATCCAACGGGCCAGTTCCCGGGACCTGGGTGTGGATTGGTCTTGGGATCTGCTGCCGAAAACTGCCGATTATGGTGAACCGTCAAAATCGGTAAACCCTGACGGGTCGGTGGATTATTACCCGGGGACCATTTCCCGCAGTTCCAGCCTGGATCGGCCGGGGGTGATCCAATTTGGCCGGGATCCGGAAGGCAGACCCTATGAATTCTATTTCCAGGCCAAGGTGAATGCACTGGTGAGCAGCGGCAATGCCAAAATCCTGGCCCGGCCGCAGATTATGGCGATTGATGGCCGGGAAGCGAAGATTCTGATTGGGGACAGGGTTCCGGTGGTAACGGAAAAGAAAAATAATCGCGGGGATATTACCGCGTCGACAGAATATATTGATGCCGGTATTAAGCTGACGTACACGCCGCGAATTAATACAGACGGCCAAATTACGGCCATTGTCCACACCGAAGTCAGCAGCCCTACACTGACGCCGGAGCTGAAGGCATATCGGATCACAACCCGGGAAGCACAGACACACGTGCGGATGCGGGATGGAGAAACAATGGTGATCGGAGGCTTGATCGGCAGCAGCGAGACGAAGAACCTGAGAGGGATTCCTTATTTAAGTGACTTGCCAGTACTGGGCTGGCTGTTTAAAAGTCAAAACAACGCAAAGGATGATACGGAAGTCGTGATTTTCCTGACTGCGAAAATTATCAAATAGGGAAGGAATTGGAGGGATGCGCAATGGCAATAAGAATTTTGGTGGTGGATGATCATGCGCTACTCAGACAGGGAATCAAAAACGTGTTGTCCCTGGAAGCGGATTTTGATGTGGTAGGCGAGGCGGGGGACGGGGAGGAAGCCATTCAAAAGGCATCTGAACTGGAACCCGATGTGATATTGTTGGATATGAGCATGCCCAAGATCAACGGATTGGCCGTAACCCGGGCGCTGCGGAACAACCGGTCCACGGTAAAAGTGATTATTTTGACGATTAATGATGATGAAAACTATGTGCTGGAAGTGATCAAAGCCGGTGCCAACGGCTATCTGCTGAAAGACGTGGAACCGAGCATGCTGATCAAAGCGGTCCGCATCGTGTATGAAGGGCAATCATTTATTTATCCCACGCTGGCGCAACGGCTGTTTGGCGAACTCAGCCGGCAGGACGAACGAAAGCACGAGGCGGCGGATCAACTGCAGCGTCCGCGCGAAGAACGCCTGACTTACCGGGAAATTGAGGTATTGCAACTGGTGGGTCAGGGAATGAGCAACAACGAAATCGCGCAGCGGTTATACCTGAGTGAAAAGACGGTAAAAAATCACCTGACCAACATTTTTCGCAAAATCAGCGTGGTGGACCGCACCCAGGCGGTGCTGTACGCTATAAAACATAAAATTGTTGTTCTGGAATAAAAAACGGTTTATACTGACACTATCCTAGGCCGCATCGCGGTTTTCAGGATAGTGTTTTTACATCTGGGACGGAGTGTGCGTCTGATGCCGCGAAGAATATCTGTCCCGCCGGGATGTGACCGGCGGTTAATTTTTGCGGGCGGATGATGAAACTACATCGGACTGTTGTTTGAATAACAGAATATCGTAAAATACTTCAGCCAGACGACGGGCCAGCGGCGCTAGCGGGTCGGCAGAAGCATAGCCGGCGGCATTTTCGCGCAGCGGCGTCGCGGTTTCCGGTGCCGTCAGACGGGCCATGGCCAGCAGGCGGTGAATGGTGGCGGTATTCCAGAAGCAGGGGATCTGGCGGCCGCTGACCAGTTGCACTATGGACCGGTAAGGCGCGGAGACTTTCGCGTTAATTTCTGATATGGCATGCAGGTTAACATAGCCGATGGCGGGGTCACCGGGCACCCGGGGCTGACGGACTTTGAACGGGACCAGCACCAGGCCGGGCGCCAACGGCAGCGGCTGCAGCAGCCGGCGGCAGGTGAGGCCGCCGGTCTGACGCCGCAATTCGGTGAGGTCCAACGCCCGGCTCCGGGCTAAACGGCGCAGGACGGCGGGAACCCGGCAGGGAATTACGTGGCACAAACCGTCCGACGACAGGACCTGGCAACTGTCTCCCTGTGATGTATAACAGGGAAGCAACGCCGCGATGCGGCTGTGAACGGAAAGAGGCATAAACAACAACTCCTATACGAACAAACGTTCGATAAATTTATTGTCATCTTATCATAAAATCCATTCTTTGACAATAGCGGTCGAGACAAGGGACAGGGAGAGGAAACGATGGAGCTACTGCAGGTGAGCGGTCTGAACAAAGCGTACGGACCGGATACGGTGTTTGACGATGTGGCGTTTGAAATGCGCAGCGGTGAAAAAGTGGGCTTGATCGGCGGCAACGGCGCCGGCAAAACCACCTTGCTGCGCTGTATTCTGGGGGAGGAAGTGCCGGACGGCGGGCAGGTGTCGCTGTCAACTGGCGCTACGACAGGATATGTGGATCAAAATACCGGTGCCTGGCGTCAGGAAGGGGAAACGGCCACGTTGTACGATGAGCTGTGCGTTGCCTACCGGGACGTGATCGGTTGGCAGCAGGAGATGCGGCGGCTGGAAGCCGCAATTGCGGCGGAACGGGATGAGGCCCGGCTGGCGGCAGTGATGGCGGAATATTCCGCGGTGACCGCCCGGTTTGAAGGGGCTGGTGGCTACGAGTACGAAAGCAATATCCGGAGGGTGGCGTATGGTCTGGGTTTTTCCCCGGAGGATCTGACCCGCCGGCCGGATGAATTCTCCGGCGGACAAAAGACCCGGATCGGTTTGGCCCGGGCTTTGATCCGGCGACCGGATTTTTTGTTTTTGGACGAACCCACCAATCATTTGGATATCGAGATGGTGGAATGGCTGGAAGATTTTTTGCGGGAGTATCCCGGCGGTGTGCTGATCATTTCCCATGACCGTTACTTCCTTGATAGCGTGGCGGAGCGGATCCTGGAGCTGGAAGGCGGCCGGATCGACAGTTACCGGGGCGGCTACACCGACTATCTGGAACAAAAAAACGAACGTCGCGAGGCGATGAGCCGGGCTGTGGCCAAGCAACAGGCATACATCGCCAAAACGGAAGAATACATCCGCACGTATAAGGCCGGGATCAAATCGAAACAGGCCCGGGGCCGCCAAAGTATTTTGAGCCGGCTGGAACGCCTGGCGATGCCTAAAGAAACCGCCGGGTTTGACTTTTTTGCCTTTAACCCGCCGGGAGAATGCGCCGAACGGGTGGCGGAAGCGGTGGCGGTGACGGCCGGTTATGGCCGGGAAGCTATTTTGCACGACCTGTCGTTGCTGATTCGCAACGGGGAGGGCGTGGCGCTGGTGGGTCCCAACGGCGCCGGCAAGACCACATTGCTGAAACTGTTTACCGGTGATTTATATCCGACCGCCGGAAAAATCAAACTGGGCAGCCGGGTGAAGCTGGGTTATTTTGCCCAGGAACATGAAGGACTGACGGCGTCCAACCGAGTGCTGGACGAAATCATGCGGGAGTATGCGTTCAGCGAAGAACGGTCACGGCACTATCTCGGCGCGTTTCTGTTCCGGGGCGACGATGTTTATAAGCTGGTGGGGGATTTAAGCGGTGGGGAAAAAGCCCGGCTGGCTCTGCTGAAGTTGATGTTGACCGGTGCCAACTTTCTGGTGCTGGACGAACCCACCAATCATCTGGATATTGACGCGCGGGAAGCTGTGGAGGAAGCAATCATGAGCTTTCCCGGTACCTTCCTGACCGTCTCTCATGACCGTTATTTTTTGGATAAAGTGGCCAGCAAGGTTCTGGAATTAAAAGACGGCGGGCTGACTGAATACCTGGGAAATTATAGTGATTACCGGGATCGTAAGGCCGCTCTGGCTAAGGAAGCCCAGCGACTGGCGGAACAGGCCGAGGCGGAGGAAAGCCGCCGGCGTAAAAATGACTTGACGGCGTCGGCGAAACCCGGCGGCGGTAAATATTCCAGCCCGCTCAGAGATCAACGGGAACGCGAACGGACCATCGCCCGGCTGGAAAAGGAAATCAGCGGGCTGGAGGCGCGGCTGGAGGAACTGGAACAGCAACTGAATGATCCGGCCAGCCATGAGGAGCCGGCTGCCAGCCGTAAATTGTCGGAAGAATACGCTTCCCAGCGGGAAGCCCTGGATGAGAAATATGGTCAGTGGCTGGAACTGACGGAAAATTAAAGACTAAAGTGAAGAAGGACCGCCGATTCGGCGGTCCTTCTTCACTTTAGTGGGTGTTGCCCGAACAAAAATCAGCGGAGCCGTGGTTGCTGGGAATCCGAGCGCGGCTTGCTTGAAATTGGCGGCAACATCCGCTGCCATGCTACAGTAGCCGTGGCGCTAATTTAATGAAGAACCGGTTCTTCGCCGTAAAGGTGAAGAAAAATGGAATGGAACGAATTGCTGGCGGCAGCCCGGCAACCCGGCACAGGAGAAGCGGCCATGACGGAAATATGCCGTCGGTTTACCGGATTGGTAAAGAAAACCGCCGGACAGAATCATTTGCGAACGATCCGGGAAGACGCGCTGGCGGAAGGCTGGCTGGCGGTAGTGAAGGCAGTGAACAGTTATGATCCGGCCCGGGACGTGCCGTTTCCCGGCTACGTGGAAAGCCGGGTTCGCTACGCGGTCTGGAATTTGTTCAAGAGGGAGCGGCGGCGCTGGGAGCGGGAACCGCTTCTGAACGAATCTGCGGCAGAAAACAGGTCCGACAATCTGCTGACCGCACTGGCGGCGCCGGATGATGTGCAGCAGGCGGTGGAAAAGCGCTGGCAGCAACAGATGCTGCAACAGGCGTTGGTGAAATTGCCGTTGCGGCAGCGGCGGGCGGTGGAACGAACGTTGCTGGAGGGAGAGCGGCTGAACTTGCTGGCGGCAGAACTGGGAGTCACGGTTCAGGCGGTGCATAATTTGCGGAAAAAAGGACTGGGGGGTTTAAAAAAAGAACTGGCCGGAATGTATCTCAGCGAAGGGAGGTGAGAATATGGCTGTAGTAAAAACTCCCCAGCCGGGGAAACTGATCATCCGGACGCAAAAAGGCGTTAACGCGGCCGGTCAGCCGACGTACCGCCAGCAGAGCTATGCGAACTTGAAGCCGTCGGCTGCCGACGCGGATGTGTACGCGGTGGGTCAGGGACTGGGATCCCTGCAAACGCTGCCGGTGACGGACATTACCCGTCAGGATGCCGGCAATCTGGTGAACCAGTAATCGCCTGACCGGGAAAATGTAAAGGAAAGGAGGGGGATTTTATGACCAAAACATTGGAAATGGTGTTCCGTAGTACGGCGGGTAAGGACGTGACGCTGAGCTTGGCCGATCCCAAAGCGGATCTGACACTCAGTCAGGTGCAAACGGTAATGCAGGACATTGCCAGTCGGAATATTTTCAGCATCAGCGGCGCGGAATTAAAAGACGTCGTGACGGCGCGGATTCGGAGCCGTGACGCGGTCGATCTGGTATAATACCGGAGAAAGGAGCGCGGACCATGGAAATGTTTCTCAATTACTGTTCCGGCTACGGGTTTCCCATGGTGGTGGCCGCTTATTTGCTGGTCCGCATGGAAGGGAAATTAACCGTCTTGACCGACAGTATTAATGAGCTGACCCGGGCGATTGCCCAACGGATGTAGATGTAAGAGAAAGAAAAAGGTCGCCTGCCGGAAAATCATCCGGTAGGCGACCTTTTTGTCGCATCAGAAAGTCTCAGCTTAGTGTTCCGACAACAGGTTGCTTTTTCGGCCGGAGTGCTAGAAAAGGCGAAGCAACAGAAAGCCCAGATAGCCGGCGCCGAAAATCAGCGTACTGCTCAAAATATAGTCAGCGGCCTTCTGCGGACGAACCACGGCCCGGTTACGATAGTAGTGATAGGTATACATATACTCTTTCACGGTAAATCCTCACTTGCATTTGTTGAATTTTGCAGGAAAAGCGCGGTGGGAAAGGAATATATCAAAAAGAAACAATGCGCTATGCCTATCAGAATGTTATATACTCCTCAATATTTGAAATTCCTGCTGCTTACAGGGAAAGAATGATATTTATTAAAGATATGTAACTTTTATTATTAGGAGAGAAAAAGATGACTCAAGAAAACCAGCCTGTAACGCCAGCGTCCGATTCGTCGGGGTATATACTGGAAGGAATAGTGGAAGGTGTAACCTTCGCCGGCGGCGAGAGGTTCTGCGTTTTCCGGCTGCAGCCGGAACGGGAAACAACAACGGTTACGGTTACGGGTCGGTTTGCGGCGCCGTTGGTGGGAGAATTGCTGCGTGTGCAGGGTGACTGGGCGGAGCATCCCCGCTTTGGCCGCCAGTTTCAGGCGATCCGGTGTCAGCGTTTGGCGCCGACCGGTGCCCGGGGTATCGAACGCTTTTTGGCTTCCGGCGCGGTCCGGGGGATTCGGGCGTCGATGGCTGCACGGATGGTGGCCCGCTTTGGTACGGATACTCTAAAAGTCATTGAACAGTCACCGCGGCGTTTGCTGGAAGTGGAAGGCATCGGGGAGAAACGGGCGGCGATGATCCATGAATCCTATACGGAACAGTCGGAGCTTAGGGAACTGATGCTGTTTCTGGAAACCTGCGGCGTCAGCGGTTCTTACGCCGGAAAACTTTATGCCCGCTACGGTTTTCGGGCCCAGGAGGTGCTGAAGGAAAATCCATACCAACTGGCGGCCGAAGTAGACGGGATCGGTTTCCGGACCGCCGACCAAATGGCACGGGCGCTGGGGTTTGAACTGAACCATCCGGACCGTTTGGCAGCCGGAGTGCAGTTTGCACTGTTGCAGATTGCCCAGAATGGGCATTGCTGTATGCCGGAGCAGACATTGATAACGGAGGCAGCCCGCCTGTTGACGGTCAACCGGGGGGAAGTGGCGGCGGCGGTGCGGCATGAAATTGCTGAAGTGCGATTGCGAACCGAGGAACACGGCGGTGACACGCTGCTCTACCCGGTTGACCTGTACCGGGCGGAGTGTCAGGTGGCATCGAGATTGCTGGAAATCAAGCAACGGGCCCGGCCACTGGCGGATGAAGAAGGCGCCGGACTTTGGCTGGAACGATGGGGCGCGGCGGAGGGCCTGGTGCCGGCCGCCGCGCAACGTCAGGCATTGCAGGCGGCGCTGGAACACGGCGTACTGGTGCTGACCGGCGGACCGGGAACAGGAAAAACCACCACCATCAAAGGAATTTTGGCATTGTTGGAAGAGGCTGGATTGAAAATCTTATTGGGCGCTCCCACGGGCCGGGCTGCCAAACGGCTGGCAGAAGCCACCGGCCACCGGGCGATGACCGTTCACCGGTTATTGGAAGCCGGCGTTGGGGAAGAAGGCTGGAGTGTCTTTGGTCGGGACGAAGACAATCTGCTGGAAACCGATGCCCTGATTATTGATGAGGCGTCGATGATGGACATTGTGCTGATGCGCCATCTGCTGACCGCGGTTCCTGATGGCTGCCGGGTGATCCTGACCGGTGACGTGGACCAGTTGCCGGCGGTGGGGCCGGGATCGGTGCTGAAGGACGTGATCCGTTCCGGTGTGATTCCGGTGGTCCGGCTGACGGAAGTGTTCCGGCAGGCGGAGGAAAGCATGATCGTCTGGAATGCCCATAGTATCAACCGGGGACGGTTGCCGGATTGTGACCGCAGCAGGGATTTTCAGTTCCGGGAGGAGGAAGATGCCGGGTTGACGGCGCAAGCAGTGGTGGCGCTGTATGAAGAATTGCGTCAGGAGGGCTTTGATGTGGTCCGGGAAGTGCAGGTACTGTCACCGATGCACCGTCAGGAATGCGGCGTGGAGAATCTTAACCGGTTGCTGCAGGCGGCGCTGAACCCGCCGGCGCCCGGTAAAGATTCACTAAACGCCGGTAGTCAGACCTTCCGGGTTGAGGATAAGGTGATGCAAATTCGCAACAACTACAGTAAACGGGTGTTCAACGGCGACGTGGGCTTTATCCGTACCGTCGAAGAAGGCCGGTTATTGGTCCGCTATCCGGAAGAGGATGTGCTGTACGATCAGGGAGAACACACGGAGCTGACACTGGCGTATGCGATGAGTGTGCATAAAAGCCAGGGGAGCGAATATCCGGTGATCATTATGCCGCTGACCGCCGGTCACCGGATGATGCTGCAGCGCAGCCTGCTGTATACGGCGGTGACCCGGGCCAAAGAGCGGGTGGTGCTGTTGGGCGCCAAAGGCGCGCTGGCCACTGCCGTGGGCAATGACCGGACCCGACGGCGCTATTCGCTGCTGGCGGAGCGGCTGCGGCAGGTGGAATTATGTTGAAGGCTTGGCTGGAGGCCTTATGGGGATTGATTTACCCCCGACGGTGTCCCGGTTGCGGTAGGGCAACGGCGGCTGACAGCCACTGGTGCGGAACGTGTTTGGCAGCCATATTGACGCCGCAGTATATCCAGCCGCAGCCGGCGATTTTCCGGGCGCTGGATGGCTGTTGGGCGGCAACAAATTATACGGGGAGAATTCGTCGCCTCATCCGGGATATGAAGTTTCGCCGAACGCAGCGGCAGGCGGCAGCATTGGCGGAATTGGTGGAACGGGCCGCGCCGGTCAGCGGTGGCGGGAAAGAGGGGTTTGCGGTGGATGTGGTGGTGCCGGTACCGTTGCACCGGGAACGCTACCGGGAGCGCGGGTTCAATCAGACGGCAGCCATTTTCCGGCCCTGGTGCCGGCGCCGGGAACTGGCCTGGCGGGAGGCGTTGCTGAGAAACCGGCTGACGCTGCCGCAGTGGACACTTGGGATGACAGCGCGACGGCAAAATATAACGGGCGCGTTTACTGCAGCGCGCCCGGAGGACATACAGAATAAGAACATTTTGTTGGTGGATGATATCTGCACCAGCGGGATCACGCTGGAAGAATGTGCCAAAGTGTTAAAAGCGGCGGGAGCCGCCCAGGTTATGGGGTTTGTGCTGGCCAGTGGCGCCGCTGCTAGCCCAGCGAACCGATAAAAGCCCGGACGACTTCCGTATCCAGAGCGGTTCCAGACAGGATCAGCAATTCCCGGACGGCCTCGTCACGGGTCTTGACCCAGTGCTGAGTGCAGGGATTGATAAACCGGTCATAGTGGTTGGCCACCGCCAGGATGCGGGCGCCTAACGGGATGTTTACCCCTTTGAGGCGTTTAGGGTAGCCTTTGCCGTCCACCCGTTCGTGATGGTGGCGGATGTACGGAATCAGCTCCTGGCAGCAGGGGATGTTTTCCAACATGCAGCTGCCGGCGTTACAATGATTTTTGTAAACGCTCATTTCCCGGGTGGAGAGATAGGGTGCTTTGGACAATACTAAATTAGGCACGGTAAGATGGCCGATATCGTGAAGCAGTGCAGCCACCCGAACCCGTTCAATTTCTTCCCGGGGAAGTCTCATCTTGGCGGCGACACTTGCTGCATAGTTGGCCACCTGGCTGCTGTGAAGAAACAGCCGGGGGTTTTTCAGCTCAATCAGCTGCATCATGGTGGCGACGATTCCATTTAGGGCGTCGGCGCCCGCATAAATTTCGGGGTCTTGCATCAGTGTCAGCATATACACGACAAACTGCCTTTCCGTTGCATAGCGGGAGCGGGCGCCGAATCAACAGCGACCAAACCCGTTTGCGTTTTTTCGATCCTGTGACGGTGCGGCGTGAAAACCGGTCTGTGCGTTTTTACAGAGAACGGAACCGACGATTAAAACCGTATTGTGTACATTTAGCTATTCAAAGAGATAATCCTGCCGGCAAACAAAAAAAAACGTAACGGACAGGGAAATGAGCCATAAGGCCTAGGCAAGGAAAAGGAAATGGGATAGAATAGTTCTAAGAACTGGTTTGGAAAATGTTTTCTAATTCATTTAGGGGGTATTCAACGATGGGATTGGCGAATTGTCCGGAATGTGGGAAACTGTATGTACAAACAAATATAAACCTGTGTCCGCAGTGCTGGGCGACTGAACAGGAGGCCGCAGACCGGGTTATGGAGTATCTGCGGGATTGCGTGACCAAGGCAACCCTGGAAGAAATCCATCAGGCTACCGGTGTCCAGCATAAGGTGATTTTACGGTTGATTAAAGCGGGCAGGATCATCAGCGACGTAGATGTCAGTTATCCCTGCGAAAGTTGCGGTGAGCCGATTATGGAGGGGCGACTCTGCGACAAATGCAGCCAGAATATTGCCCATCAATTAGTGGGAATGGACGAGCGGCTAAAAGCTAAGCGGGACCGGGAAGAAGAGGATCGGCGCAAAGGCGGTAGAATGTATTCGAAAGATTAAATGAAATCCAAATAGACGATATTCAAAGAAAAACCGAGGAAAAGAGACTTAAGTTGATAATACGAAGATAAATAGCCGAAAAGCGGGGATTAATATCCCTGCTTTTCTTTTCGATATACCGGTGAATGCTGTTGAAAATGTTGTGAGGTGAGTGAAGTTATGATTATTTATAACAAACCGGTACAAGGCGTGAACAAGACGTATAATGATACCGGCGCTGCCGGCAGGGGTACGAAGACGACGGCGGCGACCACCCTGCAACGGCCCGACGAACTGATTTTATCGCCGCAAGCGCAGGAAATCCGCCAGGCGGTGGCTCAAATTAAGGATCTGCCGGAAGTCCGTCAGGAAAAAGTGGACGAGATTGCGCAAAAAATTGCGGATGGATCATATAACGTGGAAGCCCGGAACATTTCCGACGCCATCTGGACTTATTTCCGCAAGGAATAGGTTGGTTCCTGCTGCGTTAGCGGATTGTTATCGAAGATGAGAGGTGGCCGAATTGAAAAAGGAATGGTCGGATTTGCTGCAGGTGCTGGCGGCAATTTATCAACATTATCAGGAAACGCTTCAACTGGGCAAAATTAAAAAGGAAGCGTTGGTGGCCTACCGGGTGGCGGAACTGGAGGAACTGACAAAGAAAGAAGAAAGCCTGATTCTGCAGATTAGCAGGCTGGAAGGGCAACGGGCGGCAATTGTGAGACAAATTGCTGCTTTTTATCAGTTAGAGGGTGACGCCATTAGTCTGGAAGCAGTACGGAAACTGGCAGATCCGGAAGTGGAACAGCAAATGCTGAAGCTGCAGGAAGATTTTGTTCAGGTGCTGTCGGAGCTGGCCCAGATAAACAAAGTCAATGCGGCGCTGATTGAACAGGGACTGTTTTTCATCAATTATAATCTGAATATCATGACGCAGAACTCCGTGGAACCGGCTTATGCCTCTCGGGGCCAAGCAATCGAGCGGGCTCCCGGGCGGCGAGTGTTTGATTCGAAAGCGTAATAGCGAACAAATCTATAGTGACGGGAAGGGAAAAACATGCGACCGACATTTGCAGGACTGAATGGAATGTTTTTAGGACTCAATGCTCATCAGGCGGCGTTGGATACGACTGGTAATAACGTGTCAAACTCCAGTACGGAAGGCTATTCGCGCCAACGGGCAGAGATTGTTACCACTTATTCCCAGACTATTTATGGTATGGGACGGGCCATGCAAATTGGTAATGGCGCCGATGTGGCCTCTATTGTCCGATTGCGGGACAACATGACTGACCGGCAGATGTGGCGAGAGGCCGGCGTTTTGGGTGGACTGACCAAAGCGCAGAATATTTCTTCGAAAATTGAAGAAGTGTTTCAGGAACCATCTGACACGGGCATTCAAAGCGTGATTGATAATTTTTATAGTTCCTGGCAGGATTTATCGCAAAAAGCGTATGATCAGGGAACTCAGGCACAGGTGCGTCAGCGGGGGCAGCAACTGGTGGATTCCATTGCAACGGCGAAAACTCAGCTGGAAAATATTGCGAAAGATATTAATGAAGAGCTGGTGGATAAAACCGCCAAACTGAATGAGACGCTTTCGGAAGTGGCCGCATTAAACAAACAGATTTTTTCGATTGAATATGATGGGAAAAATCATGCCAACGATTTACGGGACAGGCGGGATCTATTGGTGGATCAGCTGTCCACAATGGCGGGGGTCAAGGTTTCGGAAGAAAGCAACGGCATGGTGACGTTGAAAATCGGTAGTGATACGGTGGTGGAAGGGAAAAATGCCGTAACGCTGGCAACCTTGGATTGTAACCGGGTGTCGTTGTTTACGGACTTTGGTATCACCGCGACCCGGATTTATATTGACCCCAGTACTTCCTGCGGCTGCGCGGCGGGAGGAGGAGAACGAAAATTTTTGGATTTTGAAAGCGGGGAAGTGGCTGGATTAATTGAAGGCCGGGATTCCATGGACTCTGGAATCCAGGGTTATTTGAATAAGGTGGCCGATATATGCCAATTTTTGCAAAATGATTTTAATGCCGCCCACCGGGCCGGTTATGGATACGATGACACCACCGGGAATAATTTTTTTGGCACGGAAACCGTAGTGGTTGACGGCAAGGAAGTCGGAGCCACGCTGCAGGGAATTACGGACACCACCGTGGCGGCAACAGTGACAACTGCGGGTGTTAGCACTACGTTTAAAGGAGTGATGGCCATTGCGGACGCTACGCCACAATTGGCCCATAACCTGAAAATCAGCGATGGTACGAAGAGTTTGACGATTGATTTGTCCAGTCTGGCTTATACTACAGATCCGGCTAATCCTGGTTACCGGTTTATCGCCGCTAAGGATGTCGCTGCCGCGATCAATTCTCAGGCTGTGGCTAACGATGTTGATGTTTATGCCAAGTATGACGGGAGTACACAGAAATTTTCGCTGTATACCACTGGTGCCAGTACGGCACTGGATTGCTCTGGCAGTGACGCGGATGTTCAACTGGCATTACGGACAGACCTGCGGATTATTCAGCCGGATACTGCTAATCCAGGGAAATATACCTGGACAGAGCCGAAGCCGTCTTACTGGCTGGATATGACGGATAATATGGTGATTAATCCGGATATTTATGATGAAAGCAATGGTTTGGCGAAGATTGCCATAAAATCTTCCGCGGGCGAAATCGGTGAGGATAAAACGATTGATCCCACTACGCCCCGCAGCGGTACGGTTAAAAAATCCAATTCGCTGGGCGGTACCGGTGCGGCTTCGGTTACCGGTTCCTATGCTTATAACCCCAACGCATTACCCGTGCAGGTGCGAATTAAAGCTTTGGCGGCTACGCCCAACTCCGACGGCAGCTACCCGGCGACGCAAATTGAGTACTCCAGTGACAGCGGCAGCACCTGGACCACTTATCCGGCCACCGCACCGACTACGGCACCGACGAATTTTCAATTTACGGTGGCCAATGCCAGTATTACCATGACTATTGCTGCGGATGCCGACAATAAAGTAGGCGATACCTATTACGTCACCTTGCCGTCCGGTAATGAAGGCGTGGCCAGCGGCAGCAACGCGGTGAATATGTCTAATCGACTGACGACCGATACCAGTTGGGTATTGGGGAATGCGTCGATGAATACATTTTATAACGTGCTGATCGGCGAGTTAGGCATTCAGGGACAGCAGGCAGAAGACCAGGTGACCAATCAGACAGCCGTAATTACCCAGATCACCAACTGGCGTGAATCTGTGGCCGGCGTTAATATGGACGAGGAATTTACCAACATGGTGAAATTCCAGAAAGGTTACAGCGGTTGTGCCCGTATTGTCACCTGTATGGATGAAATGCTGGACACGCTGATTAACAGTACCGGTACAGTGGGTCGTTAACATCTTGGCGAATAAGGGAAGGCAGGAGTGAATCCGATGCGTATTTCCAGCAACATGCAATATTATAACTTTTTAAACAGCCTTTATCGCAGTATGAACGCGCAGGCCAAACTAAACGAACAAATTGCGGATGAACAGAAATTTCACCGCCCGTCGGATGATCCCATCGGGGTCATTCGCAGTATGCGTTATTCGACGGATTATAGTAAAAATGAACAGTTTATTTCCAATGTTCAGGCCGCCAACGATCTGCTGCAGACGGCGGATGATTCGCTTACCCAACTCAATGATGTGCTGACCCGGGTGAAAGAACTGGCGATTCAGGCGATTACACCGAACGCCGATATCGAATATGAGGCGGTGGCTCAGGAAATTGACGGTTTGATTGATGAAGCCGTCAGCATTGCCAACACCGAGGTGGGCGGACAATATATTTTTGCCGGGCAGGTGGCCGAGACCAAGCCTTTTGTGCGGACCAAGCTCCTGGATCCGCAGAGCAACCTTACCCTGGATACGGTTTTGTATTACGGCGACGAGCAACCGGTGTCCATTACTGCCCAATCCGGGGAAATTAGTCCCTCGCGGGATAGTGTCAGTGTTACCGGCTCTGACCTCTTCGGTGCCAGTACCACTAATTATGGTCAGACAACGGCAACTTTTTTAAACAATCTGATCCGGATCAAGGAAGAATTGGAACGGGATGCAGCGGTGGAAAAAACCAATTCGCAAAGTGGTGACCTTACTGTTAGCGGTTCTTGGAATGGCCCTACTGACCCCAATGACACCAGTAACTATCAGGATTTTGCCGTTAAAATCGATTCCCTGCGTCTGAGTCTTGGCGGCGTTACCGTTACTGGCAGTGGCGGCGGTGTGACGTATGACCGGGGAAGCTTAAATCTGGCATATGCCGGAAATACCGCGAACATTCCGTCACAGATGGATTTTTGGGTTAAATCCACGCAAATGATCGCAACGACTCCTGCTTCCTATACGAAAACAGGGCACGGTACCGGTGAGGCGACGGCCGGCGATATCAGCGTGGAGCGTAATTCGGCAACGGCGACGATCACTTCACTGGCGGTCCGGGTGGATGCGGTGAAAGTCGATGTGGGGGCGGTGTCTCAGTCCAGCCCCGCATCGGGCAATCTCAGTGTGCTTTATAACGGTTATGGATCGGGGGGCCTGGTGGGCGGTGAAATTCCCGACAGTGTACAGGTACGGGTAGCGGGCTGGGAATTGAATACCACCGGTAAGGCGGCCGGCGTTAACAGTAATATTTCGGGCGGGCAGATGACGTTTAGTGCCGCAAATCCTGCTGCTGGGGCGACGGAACTGCCGACTCAGATCCGTATTGCCGCCACTGGCGCGGGCGGAGCGGTGACCTCTGTCGAATACCGGACGGATGATATGCCGCCGGGCACCTGGAACACGCCGATTGCCGGTCCGCCCTTTACCTTGCCGGCTTCTGCCGGTGCGTTATCATTTTCCATCGGCGCCAGTGGTAAAAACGCGGTGGGTGACGAATATGAGGTGATAGGTCTTTCCAAACAGGCTACGGCACTGGACTATTCGCTGGATGGCGGCACGACATGGTCGACGGCTTCTATGACTGCCGGGTTTCCTGCTGGCACGGCCAATACCTTTACGATGGATGATACTGGAGCGGAGGCCGGTCTGAAAATTTCGATTGCTGACAGTATATATAACGGCAGCAACATCGCAGCAAAACTCAACAGTAACCCTGTGTATACCATCGGACTGACGGCGACCAGTCAGGTGATGGAAGCCAGCTGCTCTCTTAACGGTGGCCTTTACATCACGGCGGCGGTGGATAATACCCAGGTGCCGTTCCGGTTTACTGATTCCACCGGAGTGGTCAGTTTTGCCATTCCTGCGCAGACATCAGAAATCAATACGGCGCTGGAAGATAACTTTGTCAATGCACCGCAGACAACGGTGACTGTGGGCGGGGTGTCCGTAGATGTCGGCGGGCTGAATATTGTCGAGACTGCCGCTAAACTAAATACGGCTTGCAGCACCAGTCCCGGCGTGGCCTTTGCTGTGGTGGACAACAATGATGGCACCAAATCACTGAAGGCCACTAATACGTCAGGAGCTGCTGTTGCCATTAGCACGACGGTAGCCAGTGCGGCGGCTGATCCCATGGGGATTAACGGAGCTGTGGCTGCCGGGGGAACCAATGTGGGAACAGTACCGCTTTATTATCAGCATAGTTCCGCCAGTGCGGCGGTCTTAAATAAATTGAACGATGTGCATGATCTTAGCGCATTGACCGATACGGGCCGGGTGATGTCGGCGGAATATTGGGCGAACGGCGGTTCTACCGTGGGCAGCAGTACTTATGTCTGTTCCGCTGGTGCGACAATCAATATTAGCGGCGGGACTAACCCCTGGCCGGCGGCGGTGGATATCAGCGGATTGTCGGTGGTGCAGGCTGCGGCGAAACTGAATGCGGTTTATCCCGGATCCGGCGCAACTTTTTCCGCTGTCGACAATGGTGACGGCACCTGTAGCTTACGAGTGACCGGGGCTGGTTTAACGGTGGGCGGTACTGCGGCGGCTACGCTGGGAATTAACGGTGTGGTGCCGGCAAACGGAGTTACGGGTACGGCCGAAGTTTATCATCCGGCAGCGGTTGTGGATTATTCTACGGATCCGCCGGCAATTCAATGTGGCTCCACTGGCGTGACAGCGGTGATCGGGAATGATGTCAGCAATGTTGCCGGCGACCATTATCAGGCGCAATCTTTGACCAATAGCGGTTCAGCAGCCACTCTGAGTTATTCTCTTGATAACGGCAATCATTGGTCCCGGGCGGAAGAAGTGCCGGTAACTCAGAGTAACGGCAATGGAGCCAACGCGTTTATCGGTGGAAATTTCCGCGGAGCGCCCAAAGTAATTGATGAGATTGCCCGGATTGCGGCGGTGGAAGTAACGGCAACCATTGGCGGAACCGCGCCGGCATCGGCGTTGAAGCTTGCCTATTCGGGAGCGGATCCTTCTTCCTTGCCGGCTATGGCAAACATCGCTATTGACAGTGTGGATGCCAGCGGTAAGGTTACTCAAATCACCTGCGATGGCACGCCGGTGACTCCTACGTCTGACGGGTCGGGAAGATTTAATTACAACGGTTATGTTATTTCTATTAGCGCGCCGGCGACTACCGGACAGAATTACACTCTTGCCGCACAGGAAACCACAGGTAAGGCCGCCATTGTGGAATACTCGATTGACAAGGGTGCTTCCTGGCTGGAGGCCGGCCCGCCGGTCAGTGTGACGCAGTCCAACACATCCGGTGGCGCGTTGACATTGGGTAAGGCGTATGAATTCAGCGGGTTACCGGCCAGCAGTTCTTTTAAAGTGGCGGTACAGCAACTGAGCGCTACCGGCAACGTACAATCCATTCGCTATTCTACGGATAATGGGACAACCTGGTCGGACGATATTGCCGTGGATACGGCCAGTAATACGTTTGATCTGGGCAATGGGGTCGCGATTCAGATTGATGACAATACAGCCACCCGCGAAGGTGATATGTACAATTTTACCCTGACGTCACCGGCGGAGAATTCCGTTTGGGCTTTGAATCAGGGAGCAACAATCGATATTGGTGCCAACAGCAACAATAGTGGCGGTGACACGTATTCCTTCCGGGTACCGCCGGAAGCCGCGCTGGGTACCACCGGTGTGAATGGCAGCGTGGCTGCCGACAGCAGCAACCGCTACAAGGATGTCTACACCTTTCATATGGAGAAAGGAGCTTACGGACCGGATAATTCCGCGGAAATGACCAGCGGACCGGATCTGTCCTGGATGTCGGAGGTGGGGCTGGCGGATATTGAAGAGTCCATGAGCCAGATTCAGATGGCGCAGGTAACGGTTGGGACGCGGGCTTCAACGTATACAATGATTCAGACGATGCTGGAAGATAATAATTTAAATATCAACCAGCTGGCGACGGATAACGCGGGATTGGATGTGGCCAAAGCGACGGTGGATCTGAAACAGGCCGAAACCACCTACCGGATGGCGTTGGCACTGGGTGGTAAAATTATGCCCACATCCTTGATCGATTTTCTGAAATAGTTTGAGGAATGTAGCTTCAGGCATTGGTCGGGCGGTTTTGCCGCCCGGCCAATGCCTGAAAAGTGGGAAATTGGCGATGCCAGCGGGAGGTGCCGGATATGCTGCGGATTAATATTCAACAAACTTATGGCAAAATTGCGATTCAGACGCAGAAAGCGCCGCTGGATCTGCAGAGCAAACTGGTGAAAGTGCAGATAGAAACAACACCCGCCGTGGCGGTGTCCGTGCGTAAAACCACCGGAACCCTGTCTATTGATCAGTATCCCAGCCGGGCTTCCTATAATCTGAAAAACAATACGGATTTTACCCGGGATTTTGCTCAGCGGGGCATGGACGCTCTCCAGGAAAGCATCGGCGAGAATGCGGCGGAAGGCGATCAGCTCATGCGCATTGAGAATTCCACCAGCGCGGCCAAGACAGTGGCGCAGATGGCAACGCAGGCCTTGGAGCCGACGCCGGTGGAATGGAACTATGTATCTTTTGCCCGCCCGGAAATCAATTATGAATTAAACACAACGCCGGGAGATTATACGCCATGGAAATCCAATATTTCCTATGACATGGGTGAAGTCACCAACAATACCGGGACCACGCAGGTGAGAACCAGTATGGCCCAGTATCCCAGTATCCGCTTCTGGACCACCGGCAACCGGACCGATATGCGTATTTGATGGTTTACGCCGGTGGCTGCATGATGATATGATAATGTTGAGGTGAAATAATAATGCTCATCCAATCGGCCCGATTGGGCGAAATGGAAGTCTCTGACGAAGCAGTGGTTCAGTTTCCCAATGGTCTGCCCGGTTTTCGGGAGATGCGCAGTTTTGCGTTTATTCCTTTTGGTCCCGACAGCCCCTTCTCCTACTTACAGTCTACGGCGGATGCAGATCTGATGTTTATTGTACTGGAAACGTTTGCGGTTTTCCCCGACTATACGTTTGAAGTCGATGATGCGGTTGCAGCGGAGCTGGGCTTCTCGCTGGATAACGCACCGCAAACCTTTAGCATTGTCACGATTCCCGACCAGTTGGACCAGATGACGGCCAATTTGGTCGCACCGTTATTGGTCAACTGGCGAGATCGTCTGGCGGTTCAGTATGTATTGGAACAGACCAAGTATTCGGTGAAACAGCGGATTTTCCCCAATGGATTGCCTAAAGAACCGACGGATGAAACGGGGAAAGGGAGGTAAGCGTATGCTGGCTCTGACCCGTAAAATCGGAGAACGGATCGTCATTGACAACCAAATTGTGGTGACGGTGGTGGAGATCCGGGGCGAAAGTGTTCGCTTGGGTATTGAAGCACCGAATGAAATCAAAATTTACCGGGGTGAACTCTATGACGCCATTGTCAATGAGAATCGTGAAGCGGTGGCTTCCAACCCGGCCAAAGATCTGAACGTACTAAAGACAATACCCAAAAAGAAAAAGGAATAAGGGGAATCGTCATAAAAACAAACCGGAGCGCAGCCATGAGGCCGTTGCTCCGGTTTTGGCAAACCGGTCAATTTGAACAAATAAGATATACGTACAATGCTGACGATGATGATTACATAAAGGAAGTGATGCGGTGTCACGCAAACCGAATGAAACGGCCGGTCAAGCACCGGGAGACTTGTTTTTACAGGTGCAGCAGTTGTTGGCGGCGGGTCGCATGGCGGAAGCCGACCCGCTGTTGGAAACGCTGGCCAAGACGTTGCGGCGGCAAACCACGGCGGTTGATGAATGCGCGTTCTATAATCTGGGCGTTCTGTTCCGTACCCGGGGTGATTTGCGCGCCGCCCGGGATTTTTTTGAACGGGCCGTACGGCGCCAGCCGCGGGACAGCCGATTCCAGTCGGCGCTGGGCAACGTGTTGCGGGCGGCGGGCCACACTGCGGAAGCGACGGTGGTTTATCAGCGGGCGTTGATGATCGACCCTGACAATGTGATGATATTGTCCAATCTGGGATACCTGTTGGCCCGGCAGGGTCAACTGGCGGAAGCCATTGAACTGTTTAGCCGGGCATTGGCCCTGGTGCCGGAAGACTCCAAGGAATACTCCTTCATTCGCCGTAACCGCTATCATGCCATATTTCGAATGGGGGACTTCGGCACCGGCTTTGCGGAAGCCGAGTGCCGGCTGGATTTACCGGATTATCGTTCACTATTTTCCTGGGTTGAGCATATTCCCCGCTGGCAGGGAGAAACGTTTGCCGGTAAAAGCCTGCTGGTGCACCATGAACAGGGGTTTGGTGATGCCATTCAGTTTGTCCGCTATCTGCCGGATATCCGGGAACGCTGTGACGCGGGCAGCCAGATTATTCTAACGACGGAGCAACCGTTGCTGCGTTTGTTCACGGGGCTGCCGGGTGTCGACCGGTTGATCAAACATTCGCAGGCTTCCATTGCCGCCGCTGCCGCCGACCTCAGGGTTTCCGTTCTGAGTTTGCCGGCGCTGTTGGGGCCACGGCCTGAATTGGGGGCGAATGCGTTCTATATTCCCGACACTTTTCCCTATTTGTCGGTAAAGAAAGAATGGAGAGCCGCGTGGTGCGGACGGATAGGACAGGAAACGCCGCAAGTCAACGAAACACGGGAACTAAGAGTGGGGTTGGTATGGGCCGCCAGTTCTCAGCATCAGGGCGAACAACTGGAGGGTCGCAGTTGTGGTCTTCAGGCACTGGCACCGCTGGCGGCGGTGCCGGGAGTGGTTTTTTACAGCCTGCAGAAAGGAGAAGCGGCGCCGACGGCGACGGATATTCCCGCTGGTATGACATTACGCGATCACACGGCGGATATCACCGATTTTGCCGATACCGCCGCGCTGATTGCAGAGCTGGATTTGGTGTTGTCGGTGGATACTTCCGTCGCCCATCTGGCGGGAGCGTTGGGAAAACCGGTCTGGACGCTGCTGCCGTTTGACCAGAACTGGCGTTGGGTGTCGGGCCAAACCGATACCTGGTGGTATCCGGCGATGCGGTTGTTCCAACAGGAAAAGCCCGGTGAGTGGAAGCCGGTGATTCGTCGGGTGTGCCGGGAACTGACCGCGTTGCAGCGATCGTTTTCGGCGGCGGAAAGGCAACGACGGGAGGACGTTGAAATATTATGAGCAAAAAGCGATCGGACGCCACCGATTCGGGGCGTAAACAAATGGGGACACCGCCGAAAGCCACCGTCTGTCTGGTGACTTCCTGTGACGCCAAATTTTTCGATATGGCCCGGAATCTGATCCGCTCCCTGCGGCGCTATGCCGGCAGTCAGAGCGTACCGAACCTGCGTCTGGATAAAAAATTTCTGAATATGGACTGTACCGGGGAACAATTGGCTTGGCTGCATGATTCCGATTTCACCGTGATCGATATGGATCAGGGACCGGCGCCGACGATTTCGGGGGCGCCGCTTCATTACCGGGCGCAGACGTGCCGGCCATATCTGCCGGATTATTTTCCCGGGTACGATGTATATATATGGATGGACGCCGACACTTGGGTCCTCTCGCCGACGGCATTGCCGGAATACGTTCAGGCGGCGCTGGACAGACCGTCCGCCTTAGTGGCGGTGCAGGAAGTAGACCCGGCCTACCGGATTTTTAGCGATCCCGGTCAGGCCCGGGTATACTATAGCGACAATGATCAGCGAATTCGCCGCTTTTATCCGCCGGAACTGGCAGAAGGGCTAAAACAATTGCCTCGTTTCAACGACGGGGTGTTTGCTCTGCACCAGTCCAGTCCTTATTGGATTTTGTGGCGAACCATTATGCAGGACGCCCTCAATCAGGGCTATGAATATTTCCACGACCAGGATTCTTTAAACGTGGCCGTACTGTTGCAAAAAGAAGTCAGCCTGCTGCCGGCTCAGTATAACTGGCTATGCGCGATGGCAGCCATGCCGGTGAAAAATTCCCGGGGGCATTGGTGTAAACCGTATGCACCGCGGGAAGAATTGCAGATCCTCCATTTGATTGCCAGCGGCAAGCTGTTATCCTCCGGCTATACGATCGGAGATTTATATCGCCGAACCGGACTGTTTTTCGCGGACTAAATGGTTGAAGAAATGCTTTAAACACGTTTTCCTCAGATTCTTCAAATATGGAAACGGGGGTCAGCGCATGAAAACCATGGCGGCGATATTGGTGGAAACCGGCCAGCCGCTGGAAATTGTTGAATTGGAGATCCCGGCCCTGAAACCGGGACAGGTGCTGGTAGAAATCTATTACAGTGGCATTTGCCACGCCCAGTTGATGGAAGCCCGGGGTTATAAGGGAGAAGACCGGCTACTGCCGCATTGCATGGGACATGAAGGCGTGGGGATTGTCCGGGAAATCGGCGTGGGAGTGACGAAAGTGGCGCCGGAACAAAAAGTGATTCTTTCCTGGATCCGTGGTTTGGGGGCCGAAGTATCGGAATCCCTTTATCAGTGGAAGGGGCGGACGGTAAACGCCGGTCCGATCACTACCTTCAGTCGCTACGCGGTGATCAGCGAGAACCGGTTGACGCCGCTGCCGGCCGGGACACCGGTGAAAGAGGCGGCGCTATTGGGGTGCGCCGTACCCACCGGGGCCGGTGCGGTGCTGCACACCGGCAAACCGCTGCCGGGACAGAGTGTGGCCGTATTTGGCGTTGGCGGCGTGGGGTTGTTTGCCGTGGCGGCGGCCCGGGCACTGGGGGCCGCGCCGATTATTGCCGTGGACATCAACGACAAAAAACTGGAAGCGGCGTTTGATATGGGCGCCACCTATACCATCCATGGCGATCGCGAAGTGGTAATGGAAACCCTGGCCACCTATTGTCCCGGCGGCGTGGACGTAGCGGTGGAAGCCACCGGTCTGACGGCAGTGATGCTGCAGGCCGTAGAAAGCGTACGCCCTCAGGGCGGACGGGCCGTGATCATCGGTAACGCCCGTCACGGTGAGATGCTGACGATTGATCCGCGTCAGCTGAACCAGGGAAAACAGATTCTAGGCACCTGGGGTGGTGAAACCCGCCCGGAAGAGGATTATCCGCTGTATTGCCGGATGCTGCAGTATGGCCGCCTGGATTTTTCGCCGCTGCTGGACGGCGTATATCCGTTGACAGCGGTGAATACGGCGATGGATGATCTGGAAGCGGGGTGCGTGATTCGACCTTTGCTGGATATGAGTGATGATTGATGGTGTCGAAATATACTCTGGAATATAGAGAAAAAGGCAATTTTTAACCAGTCCTGCCCATAGGACTGGTTTCCTATTTTACTGGCGAATTCCAAGAAAAACTTAAGAGGTGTTCCGCTTTTTCCGATATTATGGTGTAATCGTGTGATTTTCAGGCACAAAGGATAGCGCCTGAGGAGGACAAAACCGGCAACCGGCCGTTACCGTGTTTGTCCTCCTGATCATGCAAGGATGCGCGTTTTTCGCGGAAAAGGTGGTATGCGAGAATGATTATTAATCACAATTTGGTCGGAGAAACGGCGTACAATCTGTACAAAGGCAATGTGAGCAAGAATCAAAAGGCGTTGAAGCATCTCTCTTCGGGTCTGGCCATTAATCAGGCGTCGGACAATGCTGCCGGTTTGGCTATTTCTGAAAAAATGCGGTCGGCCATACGCGGGTTGCAGCAGGCCGGCCGTAACGCGCAGGATGGGATTTCTATGTTGCAGACCGCCGAAGGCGGACTGAATGAAAACCAGGCCGTGTTGCAGAGGATGCGGGAGTTGAGTGTTCAGGCGGCTACTGACTCGCTGACCTCCGACGACCGGGAAGAAATTCAAAAAGAGATTGAACAGTTGAAGGATCAGTTGGACACCGTGGCGCAGACCACGGAGTTCAACACGAAAAAATTGTTGGATGGCACGGCTTCCGTATTGTACAGCGTCAGCGACAATCGTCTAAAGGTAATGGTGGACGGCGCGGTGCGCAGTATCGACAAATATGGCAATGCCACTTCGCTGGAGGGCAATTACAAACTGTCGGTGGAAACCACGGCCGGCAAAGGAGAAATCCAGACATCCAATTCGCTGCAGCAGATTAACGGCAACGTGGGTATCAACTATGATCAGACGCAGGCGGGGGCCTATACTGGCTTGACCAATATCAGCGCCGAAGGACTGGCGGAAAGCAATTACCGGATTGCCACCCGGGAAACGCCTTACGGCGGGATTACGTATGCCAACAATGCCGGTGGAGCGATTACCAGCGCGGCTATTTCGGGAACGCTGGGTGTGGATAGTATCACCACGACCGCCAATCCGAACATTTTACCCAATGGCACCTACAATGTCGACGTAGCGAATGAGTTACCCTTTATGGCCACCTTTGCTGACAGCGCTACGGGCGCGGATGTCGTACACGGCGTCAACCGGACGAACTATGGTGATATTGACGTGAATATGGATGTCACTGGCGGGATCGCCGCAGCGAATACGGCCGCTTCGGCATTGGACTGGAGCGCCATTAATCCGCCGCAAACGATTGACATCGACACCGGCGGCGGTTATATTGCCCCGCCGACCTTGAATACTTCCTTTCAGACGGATGGTACGTCGACCAACAATCTGTATACCAATTTTGACGTAACCGGTACGGACACTCGGGATTTGCTGGCTTCGCAGGTGAATGCCGTATCGTACTACCGCTCGTCCGCCGCCAGCCATATTGATATGACTTTGTCTTACCGCAGCGCGACCGGTGATACAGTGGATGCGCAGGCGACTTATTATTCACAAGCCGCTCAGTCGACCTCTTTCAGCAGTACCTACCGGTTCAACGCCGGCGAGACGCTGACCGTATACAATACGGTAACCAGCGCGTCGGTGACCGTCACCTTTGTCGGCGGCGAGGATATGAACGCCGCCCGGCTCGCGCTGAGCGCCGTTGTCCCTGGCGGTATGGCGACTTTTGCTACGGCGGCTGTCGGGGGACAGACGCGTATCAATGTTACAAACACTTCGGGAGCGGCCCTGACTTTGGGCGGAACCGCGCGGGCAGCTTTGGGCTGGGGCGCCGGCCTTGCGATCGGGGCGACTTCGACCGGAACGCTGCTTGATACAGGCGCGGTATATGCTGTTGCCGGTCTGGGAGGCCAGGACATTACCCAGGTTGCGGCGACTATGACCGCTGATGCGGATATGGTTGCGCGGGGTATAACGGCAGCGGCTGTCACTGCCGGTGGTGAAGGCCATCTGAATATCGTCAACGGTAGCACCCATTATGATGTCGTATTTGAAACGGACCCAACCGGCGTGGAAGGAGAATTAGGCTTCAGCAACGCGGTGGTCGCCCGGGGCGCAACCTGGGACGGTTTGGCGAATGGCGGCGTATCGGTGTTCCACCAAAGAAATATTCTGGCGATTGGTGTGGGTAATCAGAATATTGCCGGTGTTGCCGCTGCGATCCAGACGGCGGTTACCGGCGTGAGTACCTCCACCGGCGACACGATTGCGTTTACAGCTACTGCCGCCAGCGGTGGCGGTGACCTGCTGCATGTTGCGTATGGGAATACGTCGAAGTATCGTGTAACCGTCAGCAACAATACCGGGACGACTGCGACTGAAATGGGGTTGGCATCGGCGGTGACGGAGCGCACCGGCACGTATACCGGTGTGAACCTGTATAACAACCATGTTGTCGACGTGGATGTGAGCAACCGTTATGTGGATGCGATTGAAACGCAGTTGAGCAATGCCATAGTTGCTGCTGTGAATAGTGATGGTACAGCCTTAAATAACGGACGCGACGCGTTTACGCTGGCTGCTGCCGGGACCACCCGGTCAATTAATGTGAATAATACGGGCGCCACCAACACTTTCTACGACATTACACTGGCTAACCACGCCGGCGGATCGGTGATGACCAATGAGTTATGGGCGGGCGGTTTCAGCGTATTGCGGAATGCGACCGACAGTTCCGGTATTGCCCGGGATTTTGGCGCGGCCATGGGATCCATCACTGCCGGTTCCACGATTGAGGAGGCATTGACTTCGCTGGATGCTATGGGTTTTACTAATACGGTGGGCTGGACCGACGCGGCGCACACTCCCGGCTATGACGGGACGCACCATCTGGGGCAGGTCACGGTAGCAAACAATGAAAGTACGCTGGTTACCCGACGGGAAATTATTTTCCAGGCTGGTGCCGGAACGGCTCAGTTGTTTGGCGTGGGCGGCGGTACTAGTGTTACACTGGCAAATAATGGAACAGTTAACACCGTTAATAATTGGCAGGCTCGTGACAACGTGAGCGTGAATATTACCCAGACGGGCATTGACAATAACGGGAATACCATTGCGGCAACAACCACTAATTATACGTTCTGGGAAGGCGATTCCGGCGCGTACAATGCCACAACCATTGCTCCGGGCCTTGGTTTTTCGGAGATATTCTTTAAAGATACCAATGACAAAAGTACGGAATTGATCAATACCGATTCCTGGACGGTTTTCACTCAGGCTGCCACGGCGGGTAATCAGGATGAACTGGACTTCACCCTGTACAATCAGGCTACCGGTTTAACCAGCACCAATACCGGCGGAACGCTGGGCGGCATGCACTTTAATAATGGCGCGTTGGACGGAAGAACCCTGACGCTGCCGCAAATGATCCGGACGACAGTCGGTTACCCGGCAACATACGGTGTTGTTAACCACAGTGTCGAATTTGGCACTAATATTGTTACGACAGGCAGTGCGCTTCGCTACAATGAGCGCTATGCATCGCCGACCAGTTTTGATTACTATGCTCATGCGGCGCCGCTAAGTTCTTCTTCCACTTATTTCTTCGGCAACGGGCAAAATTTAACAACCAATGTTCCCGCGGCCACTGTCTGGCGCCAGGAAGACGATAATTGCTCCCTGCTGTTCACAGTGAACGCGGATGGAACTCTGGCGGTCCAGGGGAAGGGCTACAATCGGAATGGATCGGTCAATGACTTTTCGGCCACGATTACCATGCCGACGGTAAGCGGCGCGGTAACGGTTGGCCGTATCCAGTTCGACAATTTGAAGGTAAGCAGTTCATTGGCTACCGGCGATAAATTTGTCATCAACGTGGTTGCCCGGGCCGGAGGGCCGGGCAACGGGTACTATGGCACAGGCACCGATTCGGATGCGTCGATTGCCATTACCGGTGATCCCTGGAGCAACGGTAATAGTACTATGGAATACCGTTTTGATCAGGGGGCGGAAGATGGCCAGACCTTTAATACGTTAGGATGGTTTGTGGATCCGGTCAACGGGTCGGATCCGGAAGTGGGAGTCTGGACGGGCCAGATTAACGTAGCTGTCAGCGCCACCGGGTTTGTGGCCGGTAATCGCTGGGGAACGGATAACGCTCATCTGGATATCAACTATGTCGGTACGACCGATCATATCGCCGCAGCGGTTACAACCGGATACTTCTTCCAGCAAAAAGGCCGCAATGAACCGTTGGTAAACATTATTGACACGATTCAATATGACGTCAATTCCACTCAGAATGCATCAGCGATGTTTGAGGTGCTGGGAGTTGTCAACGGTAGTGTTATGCTGAGAGGACAGGCCCATATTTATGATAAGAGCGGTAATTATCGTTATGATTATGAGGAATATTTTTCTCTGGGTGGGAATAACGATAATATCACGTTGTTTAAAGATGAGAACGGTGCCAACGGTCTGACGTTTACCAAATTCAACTTTACCGATGCCTCTCGGCTGAGCAAGGGCGATAAATTTTCACTGTTTATGTCGGCCAACTCTGAGCCGGCCATCAGTACCGACGATGAAGTGATGCTCTTTACCCAGGGGGATAAGCGCAATATGTATCCGATGGGCTGGCGTTTCCTTGACGGCGTCATGGATAACAGCACCACGCCGCTGCGGACTTTCCAGGTTGATTTCGACAGCGGCAAAGTCTATGATGGCGAAGTCAAACTGACTTTTGCTGACTACAACGGTGGCACGGCCAGCGGTGTGGTGGGCAATTCGGGAACTCCCAATGTAGTGCAGAATGCGATAAAATTCCAATCCACCTATAAGACCGGAGTGGGGTTGGGTACGGCTCATATGTATACGGCGCTGAAAGATATTCGGCAATTCTGGGATAACAGCGGCAATTACCTGCTGGATACTCCGCAGTCGGTTCAGGTGAGCAGCAATGGGAAGACCTCTACTCTGATGCTGTATGGCAGCGATACAGTTATTGATGTGATGGATAAACTGAATGCGATCCTGTATGACGGGTTTGATCAAAAAGATATCCTTAAATCTGCGGATCAATATAAACTGGTCAGTTATGTCGATGAAAACGCCGACACCAGCGGTAAAGTTTTTGGTACCACGGACGGGACCATGGTGCTGCGCTCGGCGGTGGCCGGAGACAGCGGAGATATTGTCTTTCGGGGCAACGATGCGTTGCTGAACGCGTTGGGCATGCAGGTTGTGCGGGAATCGGAAAACAATGAGTACTCCGTCAATATTACCAATGCCGATACGGGCGCAGTCATTGCCCAGGGAGATCAGGCGATCGGCGGCTTGTACACGGGCACATCGCTTGGCGACAACCTGAAGGTGAAACTGGACGGAACGGTGGGGCTGGATTCGGCCAGCTACGACCAGATCAGCGATGACATCAAAATGGCGGCTGTAACGGAAGACATGATCCTGCATCTGACGGATGTGGCGCCGACGCTGCAGATTGGAGCGGGGCAAAACCAGAGCATGGTGTTGAGCCTAGGTGATATCAGCGCGGAAGGACTGGGGTTGAAAGATATCCTGGTCTCCAACCGGGTGGAGGCCAACAAATCTCTGGGGCTACTCGACGATGCCATCACTAAAGTGTCTAGCATGAGAGCTAATCTGGGGGCGGTTCAGAACCGGCTGACCCACACCATGGATAATCTGTCGTCGATGCAGGAGAATCTGACCGCGGCGGAATCGCGCATCCGGGATGTGGATATGGCCAAAGAAATGATGGATTTTACCAAAACGAATATTATGCTGAATGCTTCATACAGTATCATGAGCCAGGCCCAGCAAATTCCGGGGCGGGTAATGGAATTACTAAAATAATCTCAACAGAAGGCACCCGACAGCTTAGTTGTCTGCCGGGTGCCTTTTGCTGTGCAAAAGTCACGGCACAGGCTTTAAGAAATAGGAATATTTAACGATATAACAGGGGAAGAATAA
>DATMYQ010000387.1:0-7583 GCA_035560935.1 Patescibacteria group bacterium
TTTAGTTTATACTATCAAAAGATGCTATTCGGTCCATAAAGTGCCGGTACACGTGACCCGGCCGACCGATGCGAAAAATGAGAGGACGTGGTCTGAATGATTTCCTGGAAAGAAGAGTATGCTATCGGCGCTGATGCCATCGACACCCAGCACCGCCGCCTGTTTGAAATTGCCGATGAAATGTATGATTTATTAAATAATGATCTGGTTACCGACAAATATGACCGGATCATGGAAATCATCAATGAGTTGAGCGAATATACCGTATACCACTTCAAGGCAGAGGAAACCTTTATGCAGGCTCATAATTACCGCAAATTTCTTTCCCACAAAGCCCTGCACCAGGATTTTTTGGACAAGCTGAACGAAGTGGACGCGGAACGGATTGACAATGGTCAAAACGAATATCTGCGCGGTATTCTAGCTTTTGTTTGTGATTGGCTGGTCGAACATATTCTGCGGGAAGATAAGCTGATTACCGCTGCCCAGTAATCGCTTTTCGTCCGGCCCTTTTTACTGACCTCAAATCAGTCGACGCCACAATCACAAAAAACCGGCCCCTTGCTTTCAGAGCAGGGCCCGGTTTTTTCATAAAAAAGTTATTGTTTTTGATTTTCATGGCCCGAAGCAAAATCTTTCGGGCAGATAACAAAAAACTTCCGGAACAAAGTCCGGAAGTTTTGGTTTTCATTGGTGACCCACGATGGACTCGAACCATCGACTCCCTGATTAAAAGTCAGGTGCTCTACCAACTGAGCTAGTGGGTCATACTGGCAGGGGCGGCTGGACTCGAACCAACGCATGCGGGAGTCAAAGTCCCGTGCCTTACCGACTTGGCTACGCCCCTACGGATAAAGAATAAATGGGGTGACTGATGGGACTCGAACCCACGAATAACGGAGCCACAATCCGCCGTGTTGACCACTTCACCACAGCCACCATCATGATCAGCCAAGGAAGTTTAAGTTCCTTGCGACGAAAACTATTTTACCATGCCTGCAAATAATCCGTCAAGCATTTTTTCTCATCTTTCGCGATGAGTCAGTTACTTTACAATGATCGTTCTCCATTCGAACGATCATTGACTTTCCAGCTTATGAATTCTTTCTGTAGCATATTTTATTTGTTCTTCAAATCCAAACGTGGGCACATATTCAATAAATTTTTTATAAGCATTCGAAGCTTCTTTGACCTGGTTCAGTTTTTCATAAGCCAGCGCCACATTATAGTAGGCACGGAAATCTTTAGATTCTAATGAAATCGTCTTTTCAAATTCACGAACCGCTTCCGGATATAACGTTTTCTTGTAAAGCGCCGATCCAAGATAGTTGTGAGCGTCTGCATAATTAGGATTCATCTCAATCGCTTTTTTATAAGCGTCAATGGCCCGGTCATAATCTTTGGCCTGCAAGAAACCATTACCCTTTTCCAGCCAGCTCTCCGGTGTTGCTTTATCTGCGGTTTTCACCGCTGATGCAGGCGGTTTGGCGGTGTCGGAGCCGGACTTTAAGCCCGCAGCCGCGGCGGCAGCTTTTTCCTTTTCCTGCTCCATCAGTTTATGATTATCCAGCTTCTGTTTCACCTGATCCATTTCCAGAACCGCTTTCACCTTGACCGATATCAAGATCGTGCGGCCATCCAATACCGGTTTTTTTTCCAGCACGGAAATCTGGGTTGCTTCCTGGGCCACCGCTTGAATGTCATCTTTACCAATACCGGATGCAATAACATCCCGCTGTACCTCCAGGTACGCAATCACTTTTTTTATGACATCCATTTGCGCCGCATTTTGCGCCCGGTTCTCCGCCTCGATTTTATCGTTATTCTTCCCCACTGGTGCCGTAGAATCCGCGAAGAATTCCTTGCCGGCCGCCCAGGCAGCATCCGGGGTTCCGCCCGTCAGAAACAAAATCATTGCCACCATTAATATTGACAAGATTTTCCCGCTTTTCCCATTCATTCGTTTTTCCTCCTCCTGGAAGCCCGTTAGGCGCACTCCAGCTGTTTCTTCTGCCTTTTCCTTTGTCTAAAATAAAATTCGCAGTTTCCCCGGCAATTTCCTGCCAATTCCCCGCAACAGGATCATTTTCTTTTCCGCCGGACAAATTTCACCGGCAAAACGGCATAAAAAAACGGCGCCCTGGGCATCGTCTGAAGTCCGTTTCTAACAATGCCACTCTCGCCAACTATTGACTCCTGTCTATTCCTTCCAGACGTAGCCCTGACCACGCACCGTCTTGATCTGTTGTCCCGGCAGTTTTTTGCGCAAATAATGGACGTACAAATCGACGCTGGCCGGATCGCTGTCCGATCCATAACCCCAGATACGTCGGAACAGAGTTTCTTTCAGTAATACCTGGTTTCTGTGCTCCAGCAGCAATTCCAGCAGATGCCCTTCCGTCGGCGTCAGATGGATGCGTTCACCTTCGGTCGTTTCGATCTCCAGTTGTTGGGGACGGAACAGGAAATCTTCTGTGGAAAATTCCATTTGCGCCTGCGGTTTATCCCGCCGGCGCAGTAGCGCCTTGATTCTTGCCAGTAGTTCTTCCACCGCAAAGGGTTTTACCAGATAATCATCGGATCCGGCTTCAAATCCGGCTACTTTATTGCTCAGATCATCCATAGCTGTCAATAAGATAACCGGTGTCTGAATGCCCTGGCTACGCAGCGACTGCAGCACTGCCAAACCGTCACAACCCGGCAACATCCAGTCCAGGATAATCAGATCATACTCGCCAGCGCCCGCTTCAAACAAACCGGACTCACCATCAAACGCCAGCGTCGTCCGGTAACCTTCCCGTCGCAGCAAATATGCCAGCGGTTCGGCCATTTTCTTCTCATCTTCGACAATCAAAATACGCAATACTTGTTCCTCCTTCCGCAAAGCTCACCAGACTTTCCCCAGTACATCATACCCGACGACTTTTGGAAGTTTATTTGAATTTTAAACAAAAAAAAGACTACCCCGGAAATTCTGGGCCGTCTCCCCCACCAATCCGGAGACGGCAAGTTGTTCATCAACCCGCCCTCTCCCTTATCATAATCGAAATTCAAATTTCCCTCAAGTCGCTTCCATGATTTCACCGGCATTTATCGTCCTAGGTCCTGTCCGCCACAACCGCAGCCGCAACCAGGCTGACTTCCCTGGCAGGAACCATTGCCTGCGGCACAGTTGCATCCCGGCTTTCCCCGTAAAGAATTCCAGACCATCCGGGTCAGGTATGCCAACGCTGCAATACCGGCTCCATATAATAATAATGCTTCCATTTGCGTTCCTCCTTTGATACGTTACTCGTTTTTTACCGGACTACCATCCGCCACTCTGTTTAAATCCGGCGACAGGCCGCAATGGCTCCGGCTCAACGGACAAATACCAGCCCGTGCCGAACGGCCCTTCGCCCTGATCTGCCATCAGCGCTAGTGCGTCCACCACCCGGGCGTCAAACTGCGTTCCCCGGCAGCGCCGCATCTCCGCCAACGCATCGTTGACCGACATTGCCAGCCGGTAGCTGCGCTGACCGGTCATAGCGTCAAACGCATCGGCTGCCGCCACTATTCGGGCCCCCAACGAAATTTTCTCTCCCGTCAGACGGTCCGGATACCCCATGCCGTCATATCTTTCATGATGGTGGCGAACAATATCCGTCATTCCTCCCAAGACCCGCACTCTTCCCACGATATCACTGCCAATACCGGGATGTTGCCGGATCACGGCGAATTCAGTCTCCGTCAGTTTGCCATTTTTATTCAAAATGGCGTCCGGTATCCCGATTTTCCCGATATCGTGCAAATGGGCTCCTATATGAATGCGCGACTGTTCTTCCGGAACCAGATTCAGTGTTCGGGCTAACAGCAGGGAAAGATCCGCCACCCGCTCCGAATGCCCGCGCATGCAGGTATTTTTGGCATCCAATGCCGTGCTAAAAGCCTCTACTATCTGATGCACATTGTCGCAAAACGCTCCACCATTCATTCCCAGCCTTCTTTCCCTGTTTAAGCAATTTTTTCCACAGCGGAACGGGTTTCATCATAACGTGAAATCCCATTACGTCCGTTATTTTTCGCATGATACAGCGCCAGATCCGCACCGTGAAACAACAGCTCTCCATCCGCCCGGCAGCGAAAGCAGGGTAATGTACAAACGCCAATGGAAACAGTAACTTTGATCGATGTTCCATTTTCCATGGTCCATAATGACGCATTCACCGCCTCGTGGATTCGTTGAGCCACCTGTAGTGCCGGCATTGCCATAGTATCCGGCATCAGCACTGCGTATTCCTCTCCGCCAATCCGCGCTGTCAGGTCCGTTTGTCTGGTACTCCGCCGAATCAGGGCCGCCAACTGCTGCAGCACCCAGTCACCAGTCTGATGACCATATTTGTCATTAATGGATTTAAAACGGTCAATGTCAATCATTAACATGGACAGAGGGCGACAACCGTCCGGAGAAATCCCGTACTGCCTCTCCAGCGTTTCAAAAAAGCAGCGTCGATTAGCCAATGACGTCAGCGGGTCCGTCAGCGCCATTTGTTTCATGCGTCGATATGCGCTCTCCAAATCCTGGTTGTTAGTCTGTAATGACCGCTGCACATCTCTTAATTCCGCATTTGCCTGTTCCAGAGACTGGTTCTGTTCAGACAGCAATTGCTGTGATCGTGACAGTTTACCTACCGCCTGCTGCAAATCCATTTCTCTTCCTTCCATCCGCCGGGCCATCCAGTTCATGTCCCTCATCAGCACCGTCAGTTCCTCGTCGCCTGCGCTGTCCTCATTGGTCAAAATCAATGGTTTTCTGTAATCGCCCTGTTTAACCCGTTCACAAAAGTGCCGCATCGCTGCCAGCTTTGATCCCATCAGCCAACGCCAGGCCGGTCCAGGCAAGAGCAGTACCAAAATGATCATCATGGCCAGTGTTGCTGTTTCCGGTGGAGAAAATACCTGACCATTGCCGGCAGTCGCGTACATATTCAGACTTGCTAAAATCAACTGAGGAAACAACATGGTTACGGCCATCAAAAGCCGCAGCCGGTTCGCCACTTCGTCACCTTCTCTACTTTCTTTGTCTTAATCGTCTAAAATCTTCCCCGCCCGGCAGTATCAATATCCGAGGTAACTGCCGGCCTGGTAAATGACCAACGCCAACACATACGCCAGTGCCGTGGAATATACAAAGCTAAACAATGGCCATCGCCAGGAATCCGTCTCCCGGCGAATTACGGCCAGCGCCGCCAGGCAGGGAGAATAAAGCAGGGTAAACACCATCAGCGCCAACGCTACCAGCGGACGGAACGCGGGATCTGCCGCCATCGCTTCCTGCAGCGCGCCGCCGTCTTCGGCGTCACCGGTGCTGTAGATGGTTCCCAGCGTACTAACCAGCACTTCTTTGGCTGCTACCGCCGACAATAGCCCCACTCCCATTTTCCAGTCAAATCCTAACGGTTTGATTAAAGGTTCCATTGTCTGGCCCAATTGACCGGCATAGCTGTTCGCCAGTTTTTCCGCTGCCAGTTGTTTTTCCATCGCCGCTTTTGCTTCATCATCCGGCACGTCCTCAGTCGCGGTCGCCTCCAGTTCCTCCGGAATATCAGCCATCGCCGTTACTGCCGCCGTGTTGCCCACCGCCAACGTTTCCTGATTCATATCGGTATTGGGATAATTGGTCAGAAACCAAACCAAAACGGAGGCGGCCAGAATCAAAGTACCCGCTTTTTTCAAATACAGGGCGCTACGTTCCCACATGTGAATGGTTACACTGCGTAAAGTCGGCCAGTGATATTGCGGCATCTCCATAACGAAAGATTCCGCGACACCCGGGAACATCCAGCGGCGGAAAATTTTTGCCGTCGCCACCGCCATAATAATTCCCAGCAGATAAACCCCAAACAGCACCGTACCGGCCATTTCCTCCGCGAAGAACGCTCCGGCCAACAATGTATACACCGGCAACCTGGCGCTGCAGCTCATCATCGGCATCACCAGGATGGTCACCATACGGTCGCGGGGATTTTCTAACGTCCGGGTTCCCATAATCGCCGGAACATTGCACCCGAAGCCCAGCAATAGTGGGATAAATGCTTTGCCATGCAGTCCCACCGACCGCATCAGCCGGTCCATGACAAAGGCAGCCCGGGCCATGTATCCAGTATCCTCCAATAACGAAATCGCCAGGAACAGCAACAAAATTTGCGGCAAGAACGAGACTACACTGCCGACACCGCCAACGACACCATCCACCAATAATGACCGCAACTCTCCTTCCGCCATTTGCCCGCCTACCCAGGTGCCAAACATTTTCATGACACCTTCCAGCCAATCCTGAGGATATTGTCCCACCGTAAACACCATATTGAATAATAACCACATAATGCCGAGAAATATCGGCAATCCCAGCCAACGATGCGTCAGTACGCGATCAATCCGGTCAGAGGGCGTCACACCAAATTCCGCTGGAGTCTGGGCCACTTCCCGAAACAGCTGCCCGACAAAAGCGTATCGGCTGGATACCAACAGCGATTCGGCTGCTTCTCCGGTAGTCTCCTGGATACGTTTCCGATGGGTTTGCGCTATTTTCAACGATCTCTCCCCACCGCTGAGTTTCATCACCAATTCACTCATTTCCCCATCTTCTTCCAGCAGCCGTATAGCCAGCCAGCGTAAAGGATAGCGGACACCCGATACCATAAGCAACGCATCGCTCACTGCTTTAATTGCCGGTTCAATCTCCGGCCCATAATCAATAGCAAAAGCTGCGGTTTCCCGTGTGGTCTCACCCGCCACCAGATCCAGCAAATCTTCCGTTCCCTGGTTGCGACTGCCCACCAGGCAGACCACCGGAATTCCTAGCCGTTGGGACAATGCCGCCGTATCAATGCTCAACCCCCGACGCTGCGCCACATCAGTCATATTCAGGCCCATCGCCATCGGGCGGCCCAGTTCCAACAGTTGGACAGCCAGATACAAATTTCGTTCCAGGTTGGAGGCATCCAGAATATTGACGATCATATCCGGCCGGTCGTCCAGAATAGCCCGCCGCGCTGCCGCTTCATCCGGCGAATGAGCGGTCAGGCTATAAGATCCCGGAAGATCCACCACCAAAATATCTTGCCCTTTACGCCGGCAAAATCCTTCTTTTTTTTCCACTGTCACGCCGGGATAGTTTCCCACATGCTGCCGCGCACCGGTAATATTATTGAATATGGTGGTTTTACCGCAATTGGGATTACCGGCCAAAGCCACTGTCAGGCATTGTGCTGTCATTCGTTTTTTCCTCCCCATAAGCCCCGAAGGCTGTTAGTTTACAGAGTCTACAGTATCTACTTCTACTAAATCCGCTTCCCGTTTTCGCAATGCCAGGTTGAAATTTTTTATTTTTATTTCCAGCGGATCGCCTAACGGAGCAGATTTTTGCAACTGCACCCTGGTTCCCGCAACGATTCCCATATCCATCATCCGTCGTTTCAAAGGACCTTCCGCCCGTATCCTGACTACCTCCGCCGTAGTTCCCGGTGTTAGCAAACTCAACTTTGTCAGCATCGTCTTATCTCCTTTACTTTTTCGATATCAATAATCATTCTCAATAATAC
>DATMYQ010000388.1:0-12533 GCA_035560935.1 Patescibacteria group bacterium
GTTAGAATGAAAATAATTTTCAAGGGTGGTTTTGATGAATGTTGTTTTCTGAAATACGGCTACAGAGTAATCGTTTCACAGCCACTCAGAATAAAATTGTTCAATATTTACAAGAACATGCGCAAGAAGCGCTAACGTTGCCCATCAATGAATTTGCCGCTCAGTGCGGTGTGGGCGATGCGACAGTAATACGATTTTATCGGCAGCTCGGCTATAAAAATTATGCCATGTTTCGCGTTGCGCTAGCGAAGGAATTGCACGAAGCGGACGCCCGCCCAATCTACGAGGAAGTGGCGGAAAATGATGGACTATCTGACGTCATTCGTAAGGTTATCGACTCCACCACACAAGGGATTGCCGATTTGGAGAAGCAACTTTCAACGGACGCATTAGAAAAAATCGCAGAAAATTTGCGCTGCGCCTCGGTGATTCACGTCATTGGCCTAGGAGCTTCCGGCGTAGTGGCGCTAGATGCCAGGCATAAATTCATGCGCCTGGGCTGCAAGATTATTGACTACTCCGATTCCCATCTTATGACGATTGCCGCATCCATTGCCCGGTCCGACGAGGTTTTTTTAGCCATCTCGCACTCCGGTGAGACTACAGATATACTTCGTACACTGGAGCTCGCCAAGAAACGTGGCTGTTTTACCTGCGCACTGACCAGCTCCATCGATTCTAGCATTACCCGGCTGGTGGACGCCTATTTGCTCAGCTGCACGTGCGAAACGAAAATGCGCTCGGATGCCATGATTTCCCGCATTGTTCAGTTGGTCGTGATTGATATTTTGTATGTCATGCTGGCACTTCAAATTGGCGAGCCGGCCATGGAAGGCGTACACCAGTCGCGTCTCGCCCTGAGACAGTACCGCAACCAGTCCACCTGAGTTGCTTGGTCATATTAGTTACCAAGAAGGAGGCAAGCGATTTGAACTCAAAAAGCAAACGTATGATCATCATCGCCGACGACCTGACCGGCGCCAATGACACCGGGGTGCAGTTCGCCCGTCAAGGACTGCAGACAGAGGTGCTGCTGGATGGTGTATCGCTCAACGCCAATGTCATGGCCGACATTATCGTAGTGGATACGAACAGCCGTGCGATTCCCGCCCCGGAAGCCTATGAAAAGGTCAAAAAAGTCGCCTGGGAAGCGGCGACGGCGGGATTTCACCAATACTACAAAAAGATGGACTCGACCCTGCGGGGCAATATCGGTATAGAAATCAAGGCTATTCTCGACTTAAACCTGCATGATTTCGCCCTAGTCATGCCCGCTTTCCCCAAAAACGGACGTATAACCGTAGGCGGTCACTATCTGTTGAATGGTGCGCCTCTCTCCACTACGGAAATTGCCCATGATACCAAATGCCCTGTGCACGAAACGGTGCTTCCGGAGCTGCTGAGGAAGCAGACGGGCTTACCGGTCGGCCACATCGGTTTCGAGGACATGGATCAAGGCCAGAAAACCATTGCCCAAGCCATTCGCCGTTATCTGGATGCCGGTTACCGCATCATCAGCTGCGATGCATGGCACGATGAACACTTTCTCATCGCCGCGCAGGCTGCAGCAACTATTTCAGAAAAAATTCTATGGTCTGGGTCAGCCGGACTGGCCGAAGTCCTGCCGCAGTTGTTTCGCTGGACCGCAGAACCGGAAACCCACCAGCCAATTTTTGTCGTTGCCGGCAGCGTCAGTTCCGTAACGCGCGGTCAATTGGAACAGTTGGTGGTTTCGGGCTATGAAATGCTCGAAGTGGAAGTCGCAGATTATTTGCCCTGGCAGCCAGGCCAGTCACATCCTGTACTACAACAAGCGCAGGAGGCGCTGGCAAGAGGCAAGCGCATTGTTCTTGCTTCTGGCTATAAAGCGGAAGCGGTGGAACGAGCCCGGGTCGCCGGAGAAAAGAACGGTATGTCCTCTGCGCAGGTCAGTGAAAATGTGGCCCGGATTCTTGGCTGGATTGGAGCCAATATCATACAGACTCAGGACATTACGGGCGTCGTTTTGACCGGCGGCGATACGGCCGTGGCGGTATGCAACGCGCTGGGAGTGACGGGTATTCATGTCCTGGAAGAAATTGCGCCGGCGATTCCTCTTGGCGCTATGACAACCAAAGAGGGAAAAAACTTATTTGTTGTCACCAAGGCCGGAGCCTTCGGCGCACCTGACGCACTTGTAAAAGCGGTACAAAAATTAGAAAAAAGAAGGTGATCCCTAATGCTACAGGAACAACGTCCCGTTCTTGCCATCACCATGGGTGATGCAGCCGGCTGTGGTCCGGAAATTATTGTAAAGGCACTGGCGGACAAACAGATCTATCGCATATGCCGCCCGCTTGTGTTCGGCGATGCCAGCCGCATGGTTTTAGCGGCTGAGATTGTAAAAAGCACGTTAAAAATTCGTACTACTGCTGACGCACAAAATGGGTTGTACGAATATGGAACGATCGACGTCATTGATTTTGCCAACGTTCCGGCTGATCTCCCTTTCGGCCAAGTAGACGGCCGGGCTGGCCATGCGGCCTACCAGTATATCGAAGCCGCGATTCATCAAGCCTTGGACAAAAAAATAGCTTCGGTTGTTACGGCTCCGATTAATAAAGAGGCGTTGCACAAAGGTGGACATTTCTTTCCGGGGCATACGGAAATATTCGGTGAACTCAGTCATACCAAAGATTACGCCATGATGCTCTCCAGCGATGACCTCAAGGTCATCCATGTCACTACCCATGTTTCCATGACGCAGGCGGCGAATTTGATCAAAAAAGACCGCGTCCTGCAGATCATCCGTCTCGCTGACCGTACGCTGCGTCTTCTGGGGTTGGAAAACCCACGCATCGCCGTGGCTGGTTTCAACGCGCATGCCGGCGAACACGGACTCTTTGGGCGTGAAGATATTGATGAAATCCTTCCTTCCGTGGAAGCGGCGAAGCAAGAAGGGATTGCCGCAAGCGGTCCGATCCCGCCGGATACCGTTTTCTTTCGGACTGTAAAGCATAAAGAGTTTGACATCGTAGTTGTTATGTACCACGACCAAGGTCACATTCCCATTAAGCTTTTGGGCTTTGACACCGGCATTAATGTTACCGTCGGCTTGCCGTTTCTCCGTACTTCGGTTGACCATGGCACCGCCTTTGATATCGCCGGAAAAGGGATTGCCGATAGCGGCAGTATGATCGCCGCAATCGAATTTGCCGCCAAGGCAGCCTATGGCGCAGCTGAACCCGCTGCGGCTAAATAAAAATAAGGAGTGGTATAACTGTGAAGATTAAGCAGTCAATCGAGCGTGTTCCTGGTGGGATGATGATTATTCCTTTGTTTATCGGCGCCTTATTAAACACGTTTTTCCCCGCATTTGGAAAAACCTTTGGTTCTTTCACCGGAGCACTCATAACCGGCGCTATGCCAATTTTAGCCATGTTTTACATATGTATGGGTTCCACGATCGATTTGAAGGCCGCCCCGTACATTTTACGCAAAGGCGGCGCGTTGCTGGGCGCCAAAATTTTAACCGGCGCGCTGCTGGCCATTGTCGCCTCTTGGCTGATGCCGACGGGACGTGTTGATGCAGGCTTTTTCGCCGGTCTTTCCGTCCTGGCCATCGTCGCTGCCATTAATGACACCAACGGCGGACTGTACATGGCGCTCATGGGCCAATTTGGCAAAAAAGAGGATGTCGGCGCGTACTCTGTCATGAGCTTGGAATCAGGCCCTTTCTTTACTATGTTAACCTTGGGCATAGCCGGTTTGGCGGCGTTTCCCTGGCAAACCTTTGTCGGCGCTATATTGCCGCTGATCGTCGGCATGATTTTAGGAAATCTTGACCGCGATATGCGAGACTTTCTTAGTCGCGCCGTTCCGGTGACGATCCCATTCTTCGCTTTCGCACTGGGTTGCGGTTTGAATCTGACTAACATCGTTAACGGCGGCATACTCGGCATCCTGATGGGTGTGGCTGTAGTGGTTGTCAGTGGCGCCATATTGTTGATCGTAGACAGACTGACAGGTGGCAATGGCGTTGCCGGCCTCTCGGCAGCTTCTACAGCAGGCAATGCGGCTGCCGTACCCGCTGCGATTGCGGCGATTGACAGCTCGTATGCCGCCGTCGCACCAACAGCAACTGTTCTTGTTGCTACTTGCATTATTGTTACCGCCGTACTTGTGCCAATTGTCACGGCCTGGTGGGCCAAACGCGTAAATACCAGCACTAGACACGCCGCGTAATCAAGCTCATTTTTTCATGAAACTTAACACTTGAAGCGAAAAGAGAGATCCGCCCCTTATTGGGTGACGGATCTCTCCTTTGTCTTTCTCCATAACCGTCCCTGCGATGCTGCGTTATAATAAAGTTAGTAAAAAAACGCCGTGCGGATGGTATATTACACGAACCGTGTATCCATACGTCCTGCCTCGCGTAGAATCCTGCTTAAGTGAATTATGAATAAGAATAGATACCCATTTTTTTTAATGCAAGATCTTGCTGCAAACGCCGCTTTTTCACTCCAACCGTTTCTTTTTATCCGCATACATCAATGCGTCAATGTGTTTGAAAAACGCGTCCGGCGACAATTCCCGCCACCCTTCATACACGTCATAGCCCAGACTGAAACTGATTTCATATTCTTTGGAAGTTTCCACATTGAACTGGTCCGCTCCCTCGCGGAGCCGGTTAGCCGTCAGCTCCAGCAACTCCCGGTCATGAATATCCAGAATCACAAAAAATTCGTCGCCGCCAAACCGTGCTACAAAATCATCATTGCGCAGACATTTTTTGATAATGCCGACCGCATCCCGCAGCGCCTCGTCACCGGCGTCGTGCCCCAGCCGGTCATTGATTTGCTTGAATTCGTTCAAGTCGATCAAAATGGCAGAAAAGCTTTTTCCCGCTGCGCTCTTTTTAATCTTGGCCTTCATATAATTGTCCAGCTGTCTCCGGTTATACAGCCCGGTGAGATAATCCGTATTCAGGCCCCGGTCCTGAATGTTAAAAAAGATCACGAGGAGTGAAACCATCATGCCCGACCAGTTGTAGGATACTCCGTATTTAAAATTCTGAATGCTGGAACCGATGATTTGCGGCGCATAAAAAAGCAGCAGAGAATGAAAATAGCGCCGTTCCAGCAAATTCCGGTTGTATAAAATGAAGCCCAGCGAATAAACCATCAGCGAAGCGCAGTATGCCACATGACACCAATAGTACTCCCCCCGGTGATAGATATTCTGACTGTCGACAAAGAAAAACCAGCCGGTTTGCAGACTCATAACCGCGGGAACCGCATTGGCGAACCACAGCAGCACAAATCGTTTTTTCAGCCGTTCGATCTGATTTTCATCGCGCAGCACTTGGAAGTTGGTATATAAAAAACCCAGCATCAACGGAATGGGCTCCGTCAGGTAAAGCAGCAGATTAAAACCGGTGTTCGCCGCCAGATTCCCCATTCCGGGCAGACCATTGAAAATCCACCCCAGAATGTCAATAACAAGCATCGCCATATTGCTTCGCACCAGATCAATAAACAGCTTATACTGCAAAAACACTTTTTCCTGCCGGTTATACACGTTGAAATAGATAATGGCCAATACAACAAACGACAACAGGCTCGAGTCCATTGTCGATAAAACCGCCGCCTCATTCACTTTGACTCTTTCTCTCCCGACTATACGCGCGCAAAACATATGAAGTCGCGAATTTTTTTGACAAACACTGACCGAATCTTATCATACTTGCCGTCGGATTGCAAAGCATAAGCGCGGCGGCGTTTATATTACCGCTCCCTATTCACGCTTTGAACGGCTAAATAGCTTTTCCTGCTTCATATTTAAACCCATCGACAAACACCGAATCTCAAATACAATATTTCACATCAAATTATTTTTTCCTGCAGCACTTTCTTTTTAACCGGCAAAAAAAAACTGCCTCAACGTATTATTGAGACAGCCCCGCTGTTTATTTTACACACAGCAAATTATTTCTTGGTCGAGCCGCAGGCCACTCTGGCCATATGGCCCACCGGCGCAATGCCTAAATTTCTTTCAATAAAATGAGCGACCTCAATGACTTTTTCGTAATCAAGGCCGGTGTTAATGCCCATTTTATGCACCATATGAACTAAATCCTCGGTGGCAATATTGCCGGCCGCGCCGGGAGCAAACGGACATCCGCCCAAACCGAACGCGGCGCTTTCAAAACGTTTCATGCCTCTATTCAGCGCGGTGAGGATATTGGCCAGTCCCATTCCGTTGGTGTCGTGGATGTGAAAGGAAAATGGATAGTTAGGATATTTAGCCAGTAAATGATTCAGCAGCGCTTCCACTTGCAGCGGCGCCGCCGTGCCAAGGGTATCGCAAAGAACAATTTCATCCGCACCGGCGTTCAACGCAAAGCTCACCAATTTGGCAACTTGTTCCGGCGCCACGTTCCCGTCAAAAGGGCAGTCAAAGGAAGTGGCGATATCCAGGCTCACCCGGCAGTCGCCTTTTATTTTGCAGACCTCCGCAAAGGCTTCCAGCGACTGTTTAATGGTTTGGTTTGTATTTGCCAGGTTGTGGGCTTCGCTCGCCGAGGTAACGAAGGTAATTCCGTCGGCCCCATTTTCGATAGCCTTTTTCGCGCCGAACAGATTGGGCGCCAACGCCACAAATTTCACTTTATCGCCGTGTTTTTGCTTAACGGTTTGCAAAACTTCCGCCGCATCCGCCATTTGCGGAATGGCTTTGGGATGAACGAAGGAGGTCGCCTCAATGGTGGTAAAGCCGCAGCCTACCAGTTTATCAATGATTTCTATTTTAAGATTCGTCGGAATCTGTTCTTTAATGTTTTGGAACCCGTCACGGGGACAGACTTCAATAATTTCTATGCTCTTCGGTAGTTTCAACACAATCGCCTCTTTTTCTTTTTAAATGATCCCCTCTTCTTTTAACGCCGCCAGCTGCTGCGCGTCCAGGCCTAAAACGTCTTTGTACACGGCTTCATTATGCTGCCCCAGCATGGGCGCCGGTTCTTCCAGATTTACCGGCGTTTCCGATAATTTCAACGGTGATCCCGTCAGCCGGACTTTCCCGGCTTTGGGATGCTCCTGTTCAATGAACATTTCCCGATCGCCGGCGATATGCGGGTCTGCCGCCACCTGGGCGACATTGTAGATGGGCGCGGAGGGAACTCCCGCCTTCAGCATTTTTTCCACGACGTCGGTCACGGTATGCGTACGGGTCCACTCCTCCACAATAACCTTCAATTCCTCATGGCGTTCGACGCGGTCCGGCACGTTGCGGAATTTTTCCAGATCGGCCAGATCCTCCCGGCCAATGACGGTGCAGAATATTTTCCAGAGTTTATTGTTCGCCACGCCGATGACGCAATGCCCGTCGCTGCAAACGAAGGAATCATAAGGGTAGCAGGATTCATAACGGTTGCCGATAATTCCGGGAACGCGGCCTTCCGACAAATAGATCATGCTGATATTGCCCATAGCGGCCACCGCCGAGTCGGCTAAAGCGATATCCACTTTTTGTCCTTTGCCGGTGATGTGCCGGGCCTGCAGCGCGCCGAGAATGCCGATGGACGACCAGAGTCCCGCCAAGACATCGCCCAAGGGCGTGCCGGTCCGCGTCGGACCGGTCTGTGGCCAGCCGGTAGTGCTCATGATGCCGCCCATCGCCTGGGCGACGATATCATATCCCGGCCGTTGGGTGTATTGTCCGTAATGACCAAACCCGGATATGCAGCCGTAGATAATCTTCGGATTAACTTCTTTGAGCACATCATATCCCAGCCCCAATTTTTCCATTGTTCCCGGGCGATAATTCTCCATAACCACATCAGCGGTTTTGATTAAATCCAAAAACATCTGTTTTCCTTTCGGGGATTTCAAGTTCAGGGTAATGCCTTTTTTATTGCGGTTATTGGTCATATAATAAACGCTTTCATTATTTTGGAAAGGTCCCATTCCTCTTGAATCATCGCCGGTACGGGGCTGCTCCACTTTTATCACGTCAGCGCCCATATCCGCCAGGATTTGTGCACTGTAAGGCCCGGCCAACACCCGGGTTAAATCCAGCACCCTGACTCCTTGCAAGGCTCCTGTTTTTTCAGACGCAAATTTCATGTTTATTTCCTCCTGTATCGCAAAGTTGTTGCGGCAAATTTCAAATTTAGACCTGTTCCAGCGGGTTTTTCGCCGGGTTTTCCACCGGATCTTCCACCGGCTCCACTACCGAGGCAACAACGGCCAGGCAAATAATCGAACCGGCCGCCAGGGTCAGCCATACGGCATCCCAGTTGAATTTATCCAAAATCATGCCTACGATCAGCGGCATGCAGGCGCCGCCCAGCTGGCCGCCCATATTAATAATCGACCAGGCGATGGGATAGGTTTCTTTGTTGGCCCGGCCCATTCCGTACGCCATGTACATGGAGTATCCCAAGGCCAGCAACACGCCGGCGCAAAACAGCAGTATTCCCAGTAAAACCGGATCTTCAGGGGACTGCAGCATACAGTACATCATGATGCTGGTGGAAAGAGCCGTAATCATCATCATCGGCTTGCGGCGTTTTCCCAACACGTTATCGGAGAACCAGCCGCCGAAGAAGTTTCCCACGACCGTTCCGGCAAAGGGGGCGGACGCGACAAACGCGGTTTTCATGATGGCGAAATGTTTTATATTGACCAGATAGGTGGGCAGCCAGGACATAAACACGCTGGACAAACCCACGGCGAAGAAATATCCGAAAGCCACGCCCCAAATATCCCACGACCGGAACACCTGCGACGAAGAGCTAAGCAATTCCACTTTTTTCGCACGCACGATTTTATCCAGCCACCACAGTTTGTATACAAATTTTGGTTTTTCATCTTTTTTTGCTTCAACGGTCGTATCGGCGATATAACCCGCCTCCGACGCGTTGACAAATTTGCTGTCCAGCGGCTTGTTGGCCACCAAAAAGAACCAAATTGCCGATAGGATTACGCCCGGAATCATGAAAAAGTAAAAAATTTCCCGCCAGCCCCAGATCGATATAATCCCGGCGCACAAGGTCGGCACAATGAGGGGTCCCATTTTGGATCCCGCCAGAAAAATCCCGGTGGCGGTTCCTTTTTCTTTAGCGGGAAACCAATTGTTGATGGTCGCCGAACTGGCGATAATAACCGGCGCTTCCGCCACTCCCACGCAAAGGCGCAGGGCCTTTAATACAAATACCGAGTTGGCCATTCCGATCAGCCCGGTAAAAACAGAGGTAAACAGCATACCCAGCGTGAAGGTTGCCCGATTCCCCAGTTTTTTAACCAAAAATCCCGAAGGAAGCTGAAAAGCCGCATAGGCAAAAAAGAATAAACTGATAATACCTCCGGCTTCTGTATTGGACATCTCAAACTCTTTCCGGATATACGGCAGCGCAAAGCCAATATTGGCCCGGTCAGCATTCGCTACCGTATACAGGATGAACAGAAGCGTCATAACAATCCAACGGTATTTAGTCCGTTTTTCCGACATAAATAAATTCCTCCGCTCGATAATATTTTAAAGATCCACCCTTGTTATTGACACGATTATGCGAAACACTCCTTCATTTTCTCTAGTACTAGGTTTTTTGCATGCACACATATACTTCGCAAAAATCATGCCAACTGTCAAAACCCTATCAAACCTGGGTTTTACGAAGAAATACAGGCGCAGAAAAGGCTCATTAACGAGTCTCAACTCTCATTAATGAGCCTTTTCTGCGCCTGTATTAGGTTTCTTCCTTACTGCGGATCTCTTTTAGCTTGCGGGTCAGCGTCGACCGGCCTATGCCTAAATAAGCCGCGGTTTTTTCCAGTGTTCCCTGTTCCTTCAACGCCTTTAATATCAAACGGTCCTCCGTTGTTTTGACCTTGCCCCGCAGCCGGCGCGGGTCGTTATTGCCCTGCGCCGCCTCTGCCACCACCCGCGGCGCCACAATGTCCAAAAATCCGCGGATATCCTGGCCCGGTTCAAAGGAATCGGCGAAAAAAGTGACGCGTTGCACGACATTATACAATTCGCGAACGTTGCCCGGCCAATGGTACCGTTCAAAATACGGCATCAACTCCTCGATCAGCGCTCGCAGTTGCTTGGGAGATTCGTCAATAAAATACTCGCACAACGGCGCGATATCTTCACAGTGTTTTACCAGCGGCGGCAGTTCCAGGTACAGCACGTTAAGCCGATAAAAGAGATCCTCCCTTATTTTCTTTTGCTGCAGCAGTTCCTCCGGCGGCTGATTCGTCGCCGCGATCACCCGTACATCCACCAGGATGTTCGTTTCGCCGCCAACCCGGAGCACCTCCCGTTCCTGCAGCACCCGCAGCAGCCGTCCCTGCATCTCTATCGGCAGCGAATTAATCTCGTCAAGGAAAATCGTGCCCGTATGCGCCAACTCAAACAGCCCGTACTTGCCGTTGCGGCGAGCGCCGGTAAAGGCCCCTTCCTCATAGCCGAAAAGCTCGCTTTCCAGTAAGTTCGACGGCAATGCGCCGCAGTTGACGCCCACAAAAGGAGCGTTGGCCCGGTTGCTGGCGTTGTGAATGCTCTGCGCAAACAATTCCTTGCCGGTGCCAGAGGCTCCGTAAATCAATACCGTTAAGTCGGACTGCGCAATATTGCGTGCAATCTCTTTTTTCTGCAGCATGAGCCGCGACGAACCAATAATATCCGCAAAATTAAATTTGGCCCGGAAACGATTTTTTTCCGTAATTTCTTTTCTGATTTTCTGCTCGGCCTTCACCACTTTGGACAGCTCTTGAAACGTGGCGACGGCCCCTAAAATCTCCTGTTCATTCTGAATGGGAACACGGTTGGTGATAATGCGTATATCCCCGACGTTTTGAATTTCATCCACTTCCAGCTGCCCCTGCAGCAGTATCTTGTCCAGCCGGGTGTTGGGAATGCAGTCGGCGATGGGTTTCCCCATTACCCGGTCGGAATCGATCCCGAAAATTTTCTCCGCAGCCTTATTATAAAGTTCAACCGCACCTTTGTCGTCCACTGCGATGATGCCTTCATAGGCGGCGTCCATAATGGCCTGCAGCCGATAGCGTTTTCTGGTTTCTTCCCGGCGCAAGTTGGCCATTTGCTCCGCCTGCAAAAATGCCGTTTCCAGGGTTGCCCGGCTGGTTCGCAAAAAAGCGCTGGGCAGTCCGTATTCGGCGGCGTAAGAAACCGACGGTCCCCCTCCCAAAATGCAATATTTTCCGGAGAACGCCAACGCGGCGATTTTTTCCTTGAGGTCCGGCACGCTGCTGAATATCAATTCCGTAATGGAAACATCAAAGGCCTTTTCCAGTAGCTCTTTACCCACCAACGGTTCATTAAACACCGTAATGGCAATGTTATTGCTATATTTTTTCGCTTCATTTAGGCACTCAATAATATCGTAGGCCCCCATATTGGCACGGATAACCGGGATGTCAAAATTCGCCGACAGAAATTCCGCCGTCCCACCCCGGCTCATAATAATGTCAATGGCCGGGCCTTTCAAGTCTTTCACGACTTGTACCGCATGGTCCATCCACCCATTATAGAATTCTACCGTCATCCCCATTTCAGCCGCAACCGATTGGGCTAAACTGGATAAATCACTGTAGGGAGAAATAAAAACTATTCGACTCATACAGTTTCCTCACTTTATAGTAGTGTCCATCTTTAGGAATGGCCTTCTTCGGTGGCAACCGCAACCCGGTTGCGTCCCGTCTCCTTGGCCCGGTACAAAGCCGCATCCGCCATTCTCAGCACTAGTTCCGCCGTATTTAAATCGGATGGAGTGATGGTCGCCACGCCCAGGCTGATCGTTACATGCTTTGAAAATAGGGAATCCAAATGTGGAATCGAACGCTTCTCCAGGGCCTTACGAATATTTTCCGCCAGGCCAACCGCGCCTTGGCTGCTGCTGTTAGGAAGTATGACGACAAATTCTTCGCCGCCATAGCGGGCCGCCACGTCGGAAGAGCGCTTCAGCTCCCCTTTAATGGTCAGGGCGACTTCTTTTAAGCAATTATCTCCCGCTATGTGCCCATAGCGGTCATTGAATTTTTTAAAATAATCGATGTCAATCATAATGAGGGATAACGGCTCTTGGGAACGCTGCAGCCGGTGAAACTCCAGTTTCAGCGTTTCGTCAAAATACCGCCGGTTTGCAAGGTTGGTCAGGCTGTCCGTCATCGCCGTTTCTTCCGCATTTTTTTTGGCGGTTTCCAGCTGTTGAACCAGCGTTTTTATTTCCTCTTCCGCCCGTTTTCGCTCGGTAATGTCCATCGCGATGCCCACGACCCCAATAATGCTGCCGTTGTCGTCTTTAAGCGGGACCTTGGTTACATTATGCCAGATAACGCCTTCCGGGGTTTCCTGCGGCTCTTCAATATTCAGCATCGACACTCCCGTTTCGATCACTTGCCGGTCTTCCTGGAAATAGCGATGCGCCTGCTCCCGGGGATAAAGGTCATATATATTTTTGCCAATCAGGTTTTCTTTCTCCTCACCGTGTATTTGCGCGGTGCGTTTATTCAACCGAATATAAT
>DATMYQ010000389.1:0-4267 GCA_035560935.1 Patescibacteria group bacterium
ATTATACGCATATCACTATATGCCGATCAAGCATGAAAAAGGTGTTCTGCGCATACGTTCGGTGGATAATTGGAGGCGAAAAATTTGTTATATTCAGAAAAAAAGCCTGGCGGTTGCGGTCAAGCCTTTGCCCAGGAAATAAACATGCCGAAGCGGTATGCTTTAATCAACGCTAATGTGATCAGCATGGATAAAAATGGACGGCGCTGGGATGCGGTAGCGGTAAAAGATGACTCTATTTATCGCCTGGGGTTGGAAGCGGGAGTACAGGAACTGGTTGATGAAGGCTGGCCGGTATATGATATGGGGGGCCAATCAATATTACCGGGATTTATTGATTGCCACAGTCATTTGGAATATACGGGTGCGATTGCTGCTTGTCTGGATGGCCGTCATGTTACTTCGATTGAGGAAATCATCGGGGAAATTGCCCGGGCGGCGGAACAGATACCGAAGGGGCAGCGCGTGATTCTGGCGGGTGTGAAAGAGACCGATTTGGCGGAAGGCAGAGGACCCAACCGTTGGGAACTGGACCGGGCGACTCTCAAACATCCGGTTATCGTTTTGGAATATACCTGGCACCAAATGTTTTTTAACTCGTTGGCGCTGGAACAATTGAATATCTGCCCGAACATTGCGGGTGTGGATGTTGAGGCAGGAACAATGACGGGTGTTTTGCGCGATCCCATTGCGGCGGACATCAGTACGAATTTGCTGTTGGATTTGCCGGAAAAAAAGTTAAGCCAAGGTATCATTCAGGCGGCTTGGTTCGCTTTAGCGAAAGGGGTCACCACCATCCACAGCATGCAGGGAGGTAAAAAACGTTGTGGAGGAACAGAGCGGTTAAGGAATCTGGCGAGCCAACTGCCGGTGCATTTGCTACTTTGGGAACAATCAGCGGATATTTCAGAAGTACTGCGTTTGCAGCTACCGAGGTTTGGCGGTTGCGGAGATTTGCAGGCGGATGGAGAAGTGGGCAGTTATACAGCCGCGCTGTTGGAACCGTATTCTGATCGTTGCCATTGCCGGGGGTTGTTAAACTATCCGCAGGAATATTGGGATCGGTTATTAACGACCGCAACCGAGAACCAATTGCAGTTTTGCGCTCACGCAGAAGGAGACGCGGGTATTGAAGCGGTTTTAAGCGCGATGGAGAAGGCACAGGAGCAGAGCGGGCGAAGCGGCCTGCGTCACCGGATTGAACATCTGGAATTGCCTACCATGCAGCAATTGCAAAGGATGGCTGAAGCGGGCATTATTGCTTCCGTTCAACCCGCTTTTATGGAAATGGAGCCGAAGGAACTGACGGCATTTCATGCCATGTACGGAGAAAGGATTGCACGGTTGAATCCGTTTCGGAGCATTCGCCAGTGTGGTGTAATGCTGGCAGGGGGGTCTGATAGTCCCGTAACAGAGTATGATCCCGTTAACGGAATTCATTGTGTATTAAATCATCCGATAAAACAACAACGGTTGCCGCTGCGGGAAGCGTTAAAAATGTTTACTATTAATGCGGCCTACAGTGGTTTTGAAGAGGAAAGGAAAGGGTCGATTGAGGCAGGGAAACAGGCGGATATGGTAGTATTGTCGGTGGATCCCTATCGGGTGCCTCCTGATAGGTTCCGTGATCTGGTACAGGTTCGCCAGGTATTTGTAGCGGGAAAACGTTATCTTTCCATGATGTCCGGCCGCGACTGCTAAGCAGCATTTAATCATTGGTTCCCTAAAATCGCCGCGGTGAAAGATTGCACTTTCAGATTATTTAGTGTATACTGAAGAGCATATAGTAATATTTGCATATGTGAATATTGCCATACGACAAAAAGATATTGGGAGGATGTACTGATGAAAACGATGGTAATTTATGATCCGGCGATGTGCTGTTCCACGGGTGTCTGCGGTGCCAGCGTGGACCAGGAACTGTTGCGGGTGGCAACGACGATTGATAATCTGAAAAAGGGCGGGGCCGATATTACCCGCTTTAATCTGGCGCACCAGCCCCAGGCCTATTCGGATAATACGCTGATCAGCGAACAATTGAAGCAGTATGGACCGGAAATTTTACCGATCACGCTGGTTAATGGTGCGATTGTTAAGAGCAAAATTTATCCTTCTCAAGAAGAATTTATGCAGTGGACTGGCGTTGTGTTGGTTGAGGCCAGTGCTAATGCTGCTGGCTGCTGCTGTGGCCCTAAGGGCTGCTGCTAAAAGTGGCTGACATTCAGAAAGAGGGCGTAACGATGAAAGCGTACCAACCGGGCCAAATGAAATTGACCCAATATTTGTTTTTTACAGGCAAGGGCGGGGTTGGTAAAACTTCTGCCGCTTGTGCCACGGCCGTCCATTTGGCTGACAACGGTAAAAAGGTGATGCTGATCAGTACGGATCCCGCGTCCAATCTGCAGGACGTGTTCGGCATCGAGTTGGATAATAAAGGAACCATAATACCGGATATTCCCAACCTCACCGTGGTCAACCTGGACCCTGTCGAGGCGGCGGCGGAATACAAGGAAGCTGTGATTGGGCCTTACCGGGGTGTATTGCCGGATTCGGTACTGATCAATATGGCGGAACAGCTGTCGGGCTCCTGCACGGTGGAAATTGCCGCATTTAATGAATTTTCACATTTTCTGACCAACGATGCGATCAAAAATGGCTATGACCATATTTTGTTCGATACGGCGCCCACAGGGCATACTTTGCGTATGCTGCAGCTGCCTACGGCCTGGGATACATTTATCAGTGAAAACACACATGGGGCTTCTTGCCTGGGGCAACTGTCCGGGCTGGAAAGCAATAAACAGATGTACAAGAACGCAGTAGCGACACTGGCGGAAAAGTTAACAACGACGATTATTCTGGTATCACGACCGGAAAAAACGCCGTTGCTGGAAGCCCAGCGGGCATCGGAAGAACTGCAGGATCTGGGTGTCAGCAATCAATGCCTGATTATTAACGGTGTGTTGGAACTGGACAATCCCAATGATGAAATTGCCCGCAGTTTCCACACCAAACAGCAGCAGGCGCTGCAGGATATGCCGACGGCGCTGCGCAGCATGGCGACATATTACATCCCGCTTCGTCCATATAATGTGTACGGTATCGCTAATATTCGACGGATGCTGGCAGAGAATTCCGCTGACAGTTTGCAAAATGATCCGGGAATTCCAGACGTGCATACCCTGGATCAGCTGATTGATGACGTGTATGCCAGCGGGAAAAAGGTTATTTTCACTATGGGAAAAGGCGGCGTGGGTAAAAGTACGCTGGCGTCGGCGATTGCTTTGGGACTGGTGGCACGGGGGAAAAAAGTTCATCTGACCACTACAGATCCAGCGCATCATCTGAAATACTTGCTGCAGGGCAATGAAAACCTGAAAGTCAGCCATATTGATGAAAAACAGGAACTGGAAAATTATAAACAGGAAGTGTTGGCTAAAGCGCGGGAATCGATGGCCAATGTGGATCTGGATTATATTGAAGAAGACCTTCGTTCTCCCTGTACCCAGGAAATTGCCGTATTTCGTGCTTTTGCGCTGCTGGTAGACCAAGCGACTGCAGACCAGGTAGTGGTCATTGATACCGCACCGACGGGACATACGCTGTTGCTGTTGGATGCCACGCAGAGCTATCATAAAGAAATTGAACGAAGTCATGGCGATATTCCGGACAGTATCCGGAAACTTTTGCCGAAATTGCGTGATCCGGCGCAAACAGAAGTGGTGATTGTTACGCTGCCGGAAGCTACGCCGGTGTACGAGGCCATGCGGCTGGTAGAAGATTTACAGCGCGCCGGCATTCATTCCAAGTGGTGGGTGGTTAACTCCAGCTTTTACCTGACGGATACGAAAAGTCCGCTTTTGCGTTCCAAAGCGTTGGGTGAAGTGGAATGGATCAACCGGGTAGTGGAAACTTCCAGCGGGAACACTGTGTTGAATCCGTGGCGAGGTAAAGAGGTTCAGCAGGAAGAATTGCTGGGCTGGGTATAATTTGACCGAAAAACGCAGAAAAGCTCCAGTGCTTAGGCAAAGGAGCTTTTTGGCGTTGAGTATGGCAATGGAGGCCAATGAAAATATTCAGCTGGTTTTGGCCGAAGGGGATTACTGCCTGGAAACCGTACGGTTCAATGAATTTTTCGATACGGTATAGTCGGATGGAGAAGCAGCCGAACTGGAGGCGGCGAAGTGATTTTTAGGAGGAACGAAAATTTACTTGCTCGAATGTGTGATCACTGCTTGACGATAATATAAAAACGTTGTATTATAAT